>JAJRPE010000639.1 GCA_024280935.1 Candidatus Hydrogenedentota bacterium | reverse complement strand
TATTCCCAAGGTGAGCTTCGCCCACAACCCAAGACCGTCATTCCCGCGAACGCGGGGAACCAGCGGAGACTTGGTGTGAAGCTGCCGCGTTCTGGATTCCCAGGTGCGTGGGAATGACGTGGCACTTTCTTGTTTTTTGTAGGCCTTCTCGCTGGTTAAGGCGCTAACAACCAAGCAAAGGAGCAATGCGATGCGTGTAACAAGTGTACTGCTGGCAACGGCACTGATCTTCATCGGTGAGCTGGCCCATGGCGAATCAACGGAAGTAGATTCCACCCCCATTGAGACTTGGAAGGGAAAAACCGTCCTTATCTTCACGCCCCACCCCGACGACGACACCTTCGCTTGCGGCGGCATCATGAAAATCCTCGCCGACAATGGGAACAACGTCCAGATTGTGATTTATACCAACGACGACAAAGGCTCCCTCGACCCCGACATGACCAGCGAGCGGCTGGCCCGTATTCGCAAGGCGGAGGAAGAAAAGGCCTGCAATATTCTCGGTATCCCGGCAGCGAATATCACCTGGCTCGGCTACGAGGATGGGAACCTGGAGTACGCCGACCCCCAGCGTCTTCGGGGCGAGGCGGCGAGGCAGATTAAGAAGCACCGGCCCGACGCGGTCTTCACCATCGACCCCGGCCAAAAACACGAGCGCTGGCACAAAACCGATCATCGCATGGCGGCTTTTATCACGCAGGATGCCTTCATCGCCTCAGAGTGGCACTTGTACTATCCGCAGCACTTGCTGGTGGACAAGCTCAAACCCTACCACGTGCCCGTCGCCTATTATTACTACACCGAAGACCCGAACGTCACCATCGACATCACCGGGGTTTTTGAGGACAAAGCGAAAGCCGCAGCGGCCCACGTGAGCCAGTTCGAACCGTCATTGAGCAAATACACGCCGGAAATGGGCAAGGAGACCTTTGAGGGCATCAAGGCTTGGGCCGCCAGTCTCAGCAAAGAAGACGGAAAAATGGTGGAGAAATTCCGGCGGCTGGAATGGCCGTAGGCTGAGACCGGCGCGCACCAAACGTGTACAGTTACCGATTGGTCAACGCCCCCGTTTCAATTCACGACGACCAACCACAATCGGAAACTGCCCCTCGCCCCAGGGTGGCACGGGCGTCTCGCCTGTGTTTACGAACCCGGCGGATTTTGATGTTGCCTTTCCGCTGTGCAACACGCTACGAGGGTGCCACCCTCACGCGGAGGAGCGAAGCGGGGGAGCTTGCGGGTGCAGATCATCTGGACAAACTTTGCGCCACTAAAATCCTGCATGGGGTGCCGACACTCGCTCTCGGTTCAGATGTTGGGTCGAGCGATTCTCCGCGAACCCACACCCGCAAACTTAGCCGGGGACCGGCTGCGTGTGAGGGTGGCACCCTTGCAGGTGGTCCCGAAAAGATTACTGGCAACCGGGTACCGTTACCGATTGGTCAACGCAGTCTTTCCAGTTCACCACGAATGCCGCGCAATCGAAAACTTTCCCCTCCCCTTCACTGCCCCTTGCGGGCAGCGTGGACCAAGGCATCCAACGCTTGTAGAAAACGTGCTCGATCTTTTTTCCCAAAAGGTGCGGGACCGCCCGTCATCACCCCCGCATCCCGTAGATTAGCCGCTATCTCACGGTTCGCGAGGGCATCGCCGATACCTTCCACCGTAAAAACACGCCCCTTATAGCCGAGGACCCGTGCATCCTTCTTGAGGCAGCGGTCTGCTAAAGGGATGTCGATAGCAATGACGATGTCGTTGGTCGTGCAGTTATCGACAATCCAATCGTCGGCCTCGTCGAAGCCGTCCCCCACGACTTCCATACGTATTTCGTCACACTCGGGAACACGCATCCATTTATTGGCCACAACAGTCACGTTGAGTTTGTAGCGCTGAGCGACCTTGTATACTTCGTCTTTCACCGGGCATCCGTCGGCGTCGATGTAGATGTGGGGCATTGGGTAGTCCTTTGTTCTCCGTTGTTTCGTGTGCCTTCGGCACACGGCATGCAGGCGAGACGCCTGCGCTCCCAATCTTCACTTCGCCGAATAGCGGTAGTTATAGCGTCCTTCTGGGGCCACGTCTCCGCTCAGGTAGAGATCCATGACATCGCCGGGATTCTGGAGATTATCCGTCCACTTAAAGTCGATGGTGAAGGCCCCTGTTGGAATTCCCAGCAGGGCGCGGGGCACAGCGAGCTGGAGTATGTTGCTGGAAACCCGACGCTGTGTAACGTCGCCCGTCTTGCTCCATCCCCAGTCTTTGTCGGACCCCGCCACGCTGCGATGAACGCCCGCGCCATTGATACGCACATCATAGCCCGCCCACCCTGTCGCAGCGTTGGTATCCGTATCGATGAAAAGGTTCATCCAGTTGTCACCCGAAGGCTCGGTCAAGTCGGTGGTGCATTCCGCATAGAAGTAGATGTTTTCCGCATCATGGGCCACTTTCAACGTGCGAAAATTATTGCGCCCGGAATCATTCTTGTAATGGGTCTTACCGGCACCCACGTGATCACGGGGCGTGGTTTCATCCAGGTGATCGCCATAGCTTGTTGCCTCCCTCCATTGCGCCCCATCCCCGGCGATGTCGATGCTATGGGGGACTGCGGGCGCGGGCAGTGCCGATGCGCCTTTATAACGCCGAATGCCCGCCGCCAGTTGGTAGTAGTAATTGTCACCGTGGCCACCCTTCATCATTTCGATGTCGCGGCTGCCTTCCTGGTCAAACTGGTCCACAAAGGCCACGGGCAAGCCTTCGCGTTTGAAACGCCCGGCGATCCATTCGTTCCAACCCGTCACCATGACGAAAGGCGGGTCCAGTTCCCAAGCGCGGGTCCACTGCTCCTGAAAATTATGGCCGTGCAGCACCGCGCCCGGCGACGTGTCCACCGCGCCATCATGAAAGCTCCGCACCCGTGCATCGCCCCGACTCATGTCGGTCACTTTGCCATCGGCGGCGCGCAGGTTTTGCGCCACGGAGACATTGATCTGTTCCACGTTACTCTCGTCGTCGACAAAGCCAAAGGGCTGGGGATAGGCCGCTTCCCAGTGCCAGGCCTTGTCGGTGTTGACCATTTCAAAGGGCCAATGGGCCTTCCGCAAAGTGAAGAAGGCCTTGACCGTTTCACTTGCCTGGGCCGGATCGCAAATCAGCAGGGGCTTGCCCTCCCAGTGGAACCAGAGTTCCTTGTACTTCCCCGCGCCATAGAGATCCTTATAGAGTTCATCTGCGGTCTCCCCCGCCCTGGTGTTCGTCATGAAAGCAATCTGGGGGGTCTTTCCCCCTGCCTTGCGAATATCAGAAAAGACTTCGCAGAGCGGCATATACACATCGTTGTAGGTCACGCGATTGGTGGCATCAAAAATAAGCGTATCCACACCCGCGTCGGCCAACAAATGGGCATGACGGCGCAGCACCCAAGGATCAGCGTTTCGGTAATACCCGTAAAGCGGCTCGCTCCAAAAATGCATATAGCCTTGTGGACCCCAGGGCGGTGAGGTCGGCGTCTGTAACGCATCCGGGTGAGCCGCCATAATCTCCGACACGTTATAGGGGCCCTGGTCTGGCTTGCTGTGGTAGCCGTTCCACAGGAAATAGAAAATTCCCACGAAGCGGTCTGCCTTTGGTGGACCCACCTCATCCGCCAGGGGCAGACTGCGGCCCAAGGCGTCCGTCGCGGGCCAGGGCACGCCAGGGTTGGGCGCGAAGGTTTCTGCGTGGAGCGACGGGACAATCAGCGCGGCAAGCCCGAGACTTACGCACTGGATACCTCGGTATGGATTCCAAAACCGCCGATTATTCATGTATACCTCTTTCTTGTAGTAGATCCTGATGCTGTACGGAAAAGAATGCAGCCGCCTTACGGCACCCACACCAGCACCTGCCCATCGGCTCGAAGGCGCTTCTGCAGCCGGGGCACATCAATATCCTGCACCGCCACCCCACTGTCGATGGCCATGGTCGCTGCGGTGGCCGCCGACTGACCCAGCACCATAAACACCGGTTCCATACGGATAGAGCCGTAGGCAATGTGGGATGCGGACAGGCACACGGGCACCAGCAGATTGGTGCAGTCCTTTTTTGCGGGACGGATGGACCGGTAGGCGATGGGATAGGGCGGAAAGCCACCGACTTGCACATCTCCCTCGTTGTAAACACGCCCGTCTTTCACATAGCGCTGCATGTGGTGGGAATCCATGGTGTAGGCCGCCAAGCCCACGGCATCGCCGATGGTGCGGGCACCCACGCAATTCTGCTCTATCATGACGTAGTCAGAAATCATGCGGCGGGCTTCGCGGATGTAAAGCTGGTGGGGCCAACCGCCATTGTCGGTGAACTCGTCTTTTGGCAGTCCCCACGACTGCATTTCTTCATGGACATCCTTGGGAACACGTGGGTCATTGGATAGAAACCACATCAATCCCTGCTGGTAATCTTTGTGTTCCTGGATGATGCGTTCCCGAGTCGCGTAGTCGCCCTCAGGATAGTCGTAGTTCATGCCGATGAAGTCCGTCGCGAAGGCACCCTTGTTGTTGGTGTCCGTCTTGGCGTTTGGCATGGCCTTCGACAGGTTCATCACGGTCCAGTGTCCCGCATCCAAGTAGCGGCGCAGAAGCTCATAATTGAAGGGATCGTAATTTTCCGGCTTCGGAAAGGGCAAGCGGTTATCGGGATCGTTCGTCAGGCACATGCGAAAGCAATAGCCCTGCACGCGGTGATCGCCGCTTCCCTCTTCGCCGGGGCCTTCCGCCTGAATATAGGGCAGCAGGCCGCTCGACGGATCACCGGGAACCACATAGGGGTCGATAGGCACCTTGAATTGGTGAAACTTCGCCTGTTTCGTCTGAACGCCATTGAGGGTTTCGCCGTAGGTCGCATTGGACTCACGACCCACGTGGAAGGGCACGCCCGCCAAAGCCATGAGATCGCCCTCGTAGGTGGCGTCGATGAACACCTTGCCACGATAGGTTTTGCCGCTTTCCATCTTGATGGACGTAATAGCACCGTCTTTCATGACAGCACCGTTACGACGGTCCAGCCGTTCGCCAAACTTCACGGGCACATCCGCAGCCTTGAGCATGTTGCGGAAGGTATGCTCGGCCACGTGGGGTTCAAAGGTCCAGTTTTCGTCGTTGCCGTAGTGCTTGCCCAAACGCTTGTAAAACTCACGGGAGATACCGCCGATGGCTTTCTTATTGCCGATGTCGGTCGCGCCAAGTCCACCGGAACTCAACCCGCCGATATGTTGACCGGGTTCGATGACAATGGCCGTCTTGCCCATACGGGAAGCCTGTATGGCCGCTGCCGCGCCGGCGGAGGTGCCGCCGTAGATGACGAGGTCATACTTCCTGGCGCTTTGGCAGCCCGACACAATTAATGCGCAAAGGACAAACAGGATGATAGCTCTCATGTAAACTTCCTTTCTTCATAAGCCTTCACGGGCCACGGCAAGGGTGCCACCCTCACACGAAGCCGGTCCCCGGCTAAGTTTGCGGGTGCGGGTTCGCAAAATACCTCTTGCCCATCATGGAGACCCAAAAAAAGCCGTGCCGACACCCAATCCAGTCTCTCTTGTTGACATAGCTGTTTATCCAGATACTCCACACCCGTAAGCTCCCCCGCTTCGCTCCACACCCGTAAGCTCCCCCGCTTCGCTCCTCCGCGTACGGGTGGCACCCTTGTAGCGCATTTTATAGCGACAATGCGACATTAAGAGTTCGTGTGGGCGGTACAGCCCCCCCTTATAACGACCCTACTTCACTAACATGTTGGGTTGTTTTCCCTGCGGGGGATACTGTCCCGTGCCGACTACTTCACCGGCCAGCTTGCCCGCAGGTCACTTTCAAACAAGCCCATCTTCTCAAAGGGAATTGGCTTGAAACCCAGCTTGAGAGCCGGAGACTCGGGCTTCAGGCGATAGTCGTGCTTCTCCATATCGACAAATAGCGGGTCCGTATCGGTCAGGTTGTCTTTGTATTCGATATAGGGGTCCGCCGTATCCTGCACATCTTTCCAGCCTTCGCCAACGAAGATATTCCGGGCGATCAGGTTGCCCACGGGCGCCTTGGGTTCGTTTTCGAGGATGTTGACCAGCTTCGGGTAGCGCTCGGAATAAGGCGGTTTGTTGTAGGCGATTCCAGAAATGGTGCCTTTCTCCTTGGCCTCCGAGATCCAGTCGTCGGCGTGCTGGTGCGCCCAGCCGAGGGCGCGGGCATCAATGTGGAGCGCCATCTTGCAATTGATGAAGATGTTGTTCTCCACCGTGCAATCCCGGCCACCACCGATGAAGGCCGCGCGTGTTACATTGCGGAATACGTTGCCGTACATCTCGGCGGAGGAAAACATATCATCGAGATAGATGCCCACACAGCCCTTGTCACGGAACCCGGTGATGTCGTAGAGATAATTGTAGCGAATCTTATGGCCGCGCATGGTCCAGTTGCGTCCGGTGTACATGGCCCCGGCGTCGTTCGATTCCAGGCACACATCGTGGATCTCATTCAACTCAATAATGTGATCGTTGCCACCAAAACCGATGGCCATGTGGGGCGCGTCGTGAATGTAATTGTTCGCTACCCGATTGCCCACGCCGTGAACATTGATGCCGGCTGCGTAGACGCGCTTGACCTCGGCATAGTGGTGGACATGATTGTTTATCGCAAAATGCCCGGCTGGCTCCAGGGTCGTGCGGTTGCCGCCGCCGATACTGATACCTGCGGAACCCATCCCGTAGATGTCGCAGCCCTCCACCCCATTGTTCTTGCCGCCGCTGACCGAAATCGCGCTGCCGCCGCTGTTGCGCACGGTGAGCGAATTGATGCGAACACCCTCTCCGCCCCGAACAGCGACAACAATGCCTCGGGACCCTTCAAGTGTAAGGCCCTGCAGCGTAAGATGGGAGACCTTCTCCATCGTCACCAGATTCGGCAACTGCGTCACCATCACCTCGGCTGTTGCGGGATCGGACGGTGGCCAGAAGTAGAGCAGACCCGATTCGCGGTCGAGGTACCACTCGCCAGGGGCGTCTAACTCGGACAGCAAATTATAGGCGTAATACCACTGGCCCTTGCGATAACCATAGCCGTGGTAGGGTTCCTTTACCGAAATTATTTTCTTTTCCGTGTCGATGGATTCAATTTGCTGGCGCTGCTCCGACCAGTCCCAGAACCAATAGCCATGGACCCACGGGTCGGGTTCATCCAGCCAGCGGCTCGGCCGGTCTTCTTCGTAGACGAACTTGCCAATTTTACTGCCAGGAATCCCGTGAATCTTGTGCCCATCATCCACCACAATGCTGGCAATCGTGGAAAATCCTTCGTTGGGCCAACGAGACAGAGTCATGCGCTTGCCATCGAAGAAGAGTTCGGGCCCCCCGCCCTTGGGCGTTCCAAATTTTGTTATTCCCTGTTCCTTGAGATTGATCTGTAGCACGTGGGCGCGGGCCGATTCGTCAAGGCGGCTCAGAACGGCCTCGTCTGTGACTGACACAAACCCCGTAATAAGACGACCACCCAGCAGCCGTGCCGTATCCTTCGTATCGGCGATATAGCGGATGGGTGCTTCCGAAGTACCCGAATCCTGCGCTTCAAGGAGAAAGGGATTCTCCAGAATATAGTCGCCACCGTGAATGCGCACCTCGGCCCCCTCGGCCAACCCACCATCGGCGCGTGCCGCACGAAGAGCATCGCGGGCGGCTTCCAGCGAGGTGAGGGCACCTTCCGCGCCATCGGGCACCACGTGAATAACAAGGGGCGCGGCGTGGGCAAGGGTAGAAAGAAGGATGGCGGGAATCACAACACAACGTAGTCTGGACATGGGCTAGAATCTCCATTGAATTTCAAAACTTGCACAGGCCGCAGCATAACATGCGGGAGGTAGGGTTGTTAACTTGGGGTGTGGGTTGATTCAGGGAGTCAGGCGCGAATACGAATCTATCCCTCGTTCCCACGCTCCGCTTGGGAATGCATATTCCTACGCGCTGCGTTGGGGCTTGGCACCAGATACGAGAACTCTCGCAGACGCTCTCGAAAAACCTCACATACTCTTCGACGCAGCGCGTCGAGACCTGCAACAGCGAAACACGTGCCTGATGGCACGAAACACAGGCGAGACGCCTGTGCCACCCTATGGTGCACATCCTCCTCGAAACCCTACTTCTCAATCACAAACTCATCGAGCACCTTGCCATCGGTGCCACGGGCCTTGTAGGTCAGGGTGTCGCCTTCAATTTCCAAGTCGATTACCTGGTAGGTATTGGTCCGTGTAAAGCCCACTTCGGTGTAATCGAATTTACCCTGATCGTAGTACTTGGTGCCCGAGGTCGACACGATGTAAATCGTACCATCGGCGGGTGTCGCCACGCGCTTCTCGTTGTACATGGGATAGGTGCGGAGGTAAGCGTGATCATGGCCCTGTAGAGCCAAATCCACGTGGTATTTGTCGAAGAGGTCGCCCCACAACTTCCGCACCTCGGGATTGTTTCGAGATGCGCTGGACGAATAGGCTGGCTGGTGGTAGGTGACAAACTTCCACGTGGCGTCCGAGTTGGCGAGCTGAGCCTCAAGCCATTCCGTCTGGTCGGCCGGGGCCACGTTGGCATCCAGGGAGATGACCAATACGTTGCTGTAGGTAAAACTGTAGGCCCGCTCCGAGGTCACGCCTTTGGGGCCGTTTCTCGGCAAGTCGAGCAACTCAAGATACATCCACGGCCCCTTGTCCCCCTGAACTTCGTGGTTGCCGATGGTGGGCACCAGCGGTCGGTGGTCAAAAACGCCCGTCGCGTTCTGGAAAAGCCGGTCCCAGTCGGCCCGCTCGTTGCCCCGGTTCACCAAGTCGCCCGCCATGATGTAGAACTTAGCGTCGGGATTCTCGCTGTAACACTGTTGGAGCAAGTCGCCCCACGCATCAAACCCCGCTTGCGCGTCGCCCAGGTAGATAAACTTGAAGGGTTCAATACCGCCCGGCGCCGTCTCGAAGGCGGCCGGGGCAATCCAGCCGTTTTTTGTGCCATCACCGACCTGATATTCATAGGTGGTCCCCGGCTTCAATCCGGCCAACCGCGCCGTATGCCAGTTGGACAATGGGTCATTCACCGTGTTGTGATTGGCCAGTCGAAGCGTCTCCGCCGTTGCGGCAACCCAATCGCTCGCGCCGGTTGGTCGATAACGAACCGCGCCCTTTTTTGTATCCACGCTTGTCCGCCATTGGATGGACTGGGTCGTTTTCGGATCATCGCCCCAGGTCAACACCACGTGATCGGGCGTGGCCGTAGCGGGGTAGTCGGTGGTTTGGAAAACCCGCGTGAATCGCGCCGAACGACGGCGGTTAGGATTGCCGTGCACGATGACTTGCCCCTCAAGGGCCTCGGGCACCCCGGTGAGCTTGGTATCGTTCCAGCTCACGGCAAAGCGCTCTCCCGCCTTCAAGGTTCCCAGGGTATGCAGGGCGGGCGTAATCTCGCTGACCTTCAGAGAGTCCCCGGTGTTCCGAGGGGCCACGCTCACAAAGTAGTGGTCCGATTCGCCGTCAATCGAGGGCACGCCCAGCGCGATCACACCTGGTTCAAAATCCTTGGCCCACGCGTCGAAATCCTGGCCCTCTGTTTGAACCGACAGGCCGGTATTCTTGAAGCCGCGACGGGGTAGCCAGTCCACCACCAAATCCTCCTCCGTGTCGCGAAAAACATGGATGGTCACGGGCACATTAACCCGGAAGGACAGGTGTTTTTTGCCGAGCACCTCCCAATCTTCGTCGGTCATGACGGCCATCGCCATCTCGGCGGTCGCCTTGACCAGCTTTTCAGCGGGATAGGTCTCCTGCAAGCGCTGCACGATACCTGCGGCAACATCAAAAACGGTAGGGTGTGAAGCAACCTGCGCCGGGGCAGCCCCGGAAAACAAACAAAGAGCAAGAAGTGCGGCAACACGTCGCATGGTGCATTCCTTTCAAAAAAACTCGGTAAGGCGGGCCCCAGTCACGTGCCCCCGGCCCGTCATGCGTGCATTGTACGAGGGAGGTCTCGTGGGCGCAAGTATGAAACCTGATGGTTTTCACAATTATTTTAGCCATAAAGAGTGCAGAAAAACGACCTTCTTTGTGCGCTTCGCGTTCTCTGTGGCTGAACCTTCCAAACCCACACGCCATGAAGTAATAGTCGGCACCACACAATCCGACATCGGTATCGAGTTCCTTCGCCCGCCCTACCCCAAATCCGCAACAAAGGTCATTACCTTCGCAAAGGGCACGCTGTCGCACACGCCAAACAAGGGATGTCTCCGCAGCTTGGCCCGTGTCGTGGCGGGCGAAGTGATGCCGCAAAGGAAACGGGCGCGTTGCCGGGGCGTGACTAGGGCATCGTGGCCCTCGTTGATCAGACCGCGAATTCGCTGCCCCTCCCCTTCGCCGATTTCGGGATAGATGGTGGCGGCCATGGGCGCCAGATCGACCCCCTTGCAGCGCACACAGTGCCCGCAGGCGTCGCGTTCTTCGCCAAAGTAGGCAAGGAGGTATTGGGTAAGGCAGCCATCGTGCTGGGCGAAGGCAATGACTTGCTGTATGCGTGCGATGTCGTTGGCTTCTCGTTGCTGGAAGCGTTCGTTGAGGCTTGCGACGAGGGCATCAATATCATCGGGCTGGCGGAGACGGCGATACCCCTGTCGCACCCCCGCCACCTGCAAAATCAGGTCCCCTTTTTCCTCCAGGTAGTTCAGGGCGGCGACGATACGGTCTCGCGGTTCGCCAATGGCCTCGCTGATGATCGTGGTGTCCAGCGTGAACCAAATCTTGGCCTTCTTGGCGAAGCGGAAGATCTTCTTGAGAAAGTCGGCGCGCTCGCCGCTCACCCGTGCGAATATCTCCGCCGAGGGCCGCTGGGGATTGAACTTGTACTCCGTGTAGAAGGGACCCGTGGACGTGATGAGACCATCGAGTTCGAGATAAGTGCAGAGCGTCTTCACCACCAGGGGGCGCACATCGAAGCGGCCCGAAAGCTCGTATTCGGAGACGTCGAAGGTCTCGCCCGCTTCAAGGAGGTGGCGGGTGAAAGCGCCCACGGTCTCCGCTTCGGGCGTGTCGCCGTAGCTGAAATTTTCCAAGGCAATGACATCATCGGCACAGGCGAAGAGTTCGCAGACCGATGTCTTGCCATCCCGCCCTGCACGGCCAATCTCCTGGGAGTAGCTTTCCATTCCCTTGGGCATGTTGTAATGGTACACATAGCGGATATTCGCCTTGTCCACGCCCATGCCAAAGGCGATGGTGGCCACAATGATGCCCTCCTCCGAGGCCATGAATGAATCCTGTATGGTCGTCCGGTCCTCGGTCTTCAAGCCCGCATGATAGGCCGTGGCCGCCAGTCCGTTGCGGCTCAGAAAGTCCGCTACCGTCGCTGCGGTCTTCTGCAGGGTCACGTAGACAATAGCCGGTCCCGGTGGACGTTTCTTCATGCGCGTGAGGAGTTGCTGGTCCCGCTCGGCAGCGCTGCACGGCACTACGCTCAGTTTCAGATTCGGACGATAAAAGCCCGTATGGACCATATCCTCGTCGGCGATCTGGAAGGCCTTCCGCACATCGTCGGCCACAGCGGGTGTCGCCGTGGCCGTCAGCGCCAGCACACGCTCCACCTGAAGGTCCACCGCCAACTGGGCAATCTTCAAATAATCGGGACGAAAATTATGGCCCCACTCCGAAATACAGTGGGCCTCGTCGATCGCCAGCAAGGATATCTGCTGCCGCTTGATGGTTTGCAGGAAGCGCTCGTTCCCCAGGCGCTCGGGGGAAATATACAAGAGCTTTAAGTGCCCCGCGCGCAGATCGTCAAAGAGCTTAAAGTTCTCTTCCTTGGTCAACGTCGAATCCAACCGCGCTGCGGGCACCCCTTTGGCAATGAGGAAGTCGAGTTGGTCCTTCATCAGGGCGATGAGGGGCGAAATCACCAGGGTGAGGCCATCCAGCACCAGTGCGGGCAATTGATAGCAAAGGCTCTTCCCGCCGCCGGTCGGAAAGATGGCCAGGACCGACTTGCCGTCAACCAGCCGCATCACGACATCTTCCTGCCCCTCGCGGTAGCCGTCAAAGCCGAAGACCTGCTGCAAGTTGGTGCGCAGTTGTTCCGCCACTGGGGATTCTGTGTTCGTCGTCATAGGATGAATAAACCTGTATTGGGGTTGTCAGGGTGAGGAAAGCCGGGCCTGACGCACAATCGAAGCACCGCCAACATCAGGCTTCAGAGAGTATAGCACGGGCTGCTGCGGCTCCTTCGCCCGGCCGGGCCCTGCAGCGCACAAAAAAAAGACTGGTAAATTGCGGCAAATGCTGCTATACTCTCTCTCTTAGACTCAGGGGTGTACTTCCACCAGTGCCGCTGATAGTCATTCACAACAAAATCACTAGAATACAAAGGAAAATCAAATGCCCACAGGTACCGTAAAATTCTTCAACGAGACAAAAGGTTTTGGCTTCATCACCCCCGACGACGGCGGCGATGACCTGTTCATCCACATTTCCAACATCAACCCTTCTGAAGGCGTGCTGACCGAAGGTCAGCAGGTTTCTTTCGAAGTTGGCCAGGGTCGCAAAGGACCTGAAGCTCAGGAAGTGCGTTCGGCCTAGTCGAAGCAATTCTCGTCAATAACAGTTTAATCCGTGTATCGTGTGGACAATCTAGTTATTCCGCGTTGCTCCTGGGCATTGCCCAGCACAGCACGCACCGATTATTCACATCGTCGAATACGAGTATGCAGCATATCTGCAAATCATGAAATTGCGAAACGGCTTGGTGGAGGCTAATTTAATATTTCGGGTCTAAATGTATGGCGCACGCTTGCGGCAATTGAGTGTTGGTAGTATTGGGCATTTAAACCCGCCGGACACTCGGCGATTATTCATCAGCCCCGGCTGATACGAACACAGATTCCCAAAAGGCCAAGTGGTAGTTTATCTACTGCTTGGCCTTTTTCTTTGGCGAATTATTCTACGCGGTATTTTCGCTCCACCAACCCTTTGGACGACAGCGAAACGATATAGACATTGTTCCGGTCCAGAAAAATGCCATCCGTGCCCGCATATTTCCAGTTGTAACCGTCTTCGATGCCCTTCCCCACGGTAATGGCGTTGCTGCTCACCGAAAGCACCATCAATCCGTTGGGATGCGACGGCTGCACGACCGTCACGCGATTCCCGTCCTCCCGCACTATCGATTGGGACTCGCGCACCAACGGGGGCAGCGAACGGCTCTCCGCCTTCACCCCGCCCGACTCATCCAGCAGCACCCCGAACCCGCCGCCATCGTCATAGGCACCAAGCACGAGAAACCGTTCCACCAATGGCAGCCATGCCACACTGTAGGTGTAATAAGCCAGATTCCCCTTGAGCTTTGTCGGTTTTAGAAAGAGCCGTCCTGTTTCTACATCCAGCATCGCCACCATAAGATCAGCGTGGGTCTCCCCATCCACGAAGCGCTGCCACACCAGGCAGGCAACTCGTTCCGACCCAGCCACCTCGGGCCACCAATCTCGGGTCTCCGTTCCCACAGCAATGCGTTTGGGATAGAGAAAGCTCCCTTTCGAGTCATAGACCCTCGCCAGCACATCATCGCCAGAACCCAGGTCATCCACGCCCCCGCCACTCACCCATTCGTCAGAATAAAAAACCACAAAGTGATTGCCCGCAGCGGCAACATGCCCCGAATGGCCCCCATCGTAGACATCCCGGGGATAGGCCCTCACTGGAGCCAACGTTGCGTCATAGACCCCATAGCGCTGGGCCAACACATTCCTTGCGTTCCAGCCATCTTCCATGGTCACCATGATATTACCATCTGTAGTCGCGGCGGCGCTGGCAGGTTCCTGGGCCTCTGGACGCCGAATGAACAGTTCGGGGGCAATGGCGGGAGCCTTGGGATCAATGGATGCCCTGTAGACATCATGGGGCCAATTGCCCTCATCATCGGGGCCGGTAGGCGGATGGCCGGAACTCGACCAGATAAGCCACCACCGGCCTTCCGCACCCGGCACAAAATCAATTCCGTGTTGAAAGCTCCGCAAGTCCTCCTGTGCGCCCGCTCCAAACGCAATAAGGAGGACGGTACCAATTAGTACCCGTTGCCGGAAAATGCCATGCATCGCTGTGCGCTCCATGTTGGTGGCTTCACTAATTTATTAAAATCACTCAACACAGTCTACCATGCGACATCCGCCCTTAAGCGCAAGAGAAAAAGAGTCCCACGACCCGGACCGTGCGTGCCATAGACTACCTTGGCATTCAGCGACATACTTTAGGGATTTTCACATCTTGACAGGAATAGGTAAAGTGTTTAAACTTCCCTAGGGACCATGTGTAACCAAGCAGACTGAGGATTAGATCGATGGAAGAGCGTGACGAGAACGCATCGCCGATAGATTCGCTGGAATCCGCGTTGAAATCGGATTTTGGCAACCTTCGCCAGCAGCAGCAGTCACGATTGGAACAGCTCTCCACCCTGATGGCCTCTCTGGAGAACTGTGCCCAAGTGGCCACCGAAGAAGGTGAGTCTCTCAATGCCATCGCGGATGCCGCGCTGGGACGGCTGGACTCTTTCAAATCCGATTTTGGCAATGCGGACAATAAGCAGCAGGAACTCAATACACGGATCGAAGCGTTGGGTGCCGCGCTGGAAAATGCCGAGCGCGAGAAAGCCGCCCTTGCGGAAAAAGTCCAGTCTGCCGGTACCGCACAAGCGGAACTCGAAGAGGCCCAGGCAGCGTTGACTGCCAAAGATGAGGCCCTTGAAACGCTGCAACGAGAGTTCGATGCCCTCCGACAAGCCCATGACCAAGAGCATCAGAAGTTGTCCGATTTGACGGAGAAGGCCCACGCAGCCGATTCCGCGCATGACGAATTGCAGACGCTCAAAACTGAGTTGACGGCGCTGAAGGAAAAACTTAGCGCCCAGGATTCGGTTCAAGAGGAATTGGATGCTCTTCGGGGTGAGCTTTCGCAAAAGGGTGAAGCCTGCGGAGCCTTGCAACAGGAACTTGACACCCTCCGGCAAAGCCATGACCAGGAACATAACGAGCTGGAAAGTACCCGCGAACGAGCCAATGCGGCTGAGGAGAAGCTGTCCAGCCTGGAGGATGCATCCGCAGCGCGATCACAGCTTGAGGAACGCATCGGCGTACTGGAACGGGAGTTGGAAGCCAAGGACAGCGCACTGCGGAACGCGCAGGAATCGCTGGACAGAGCACAGGATGATCACAACAAGGTGAATGCCGAGTTCGAGGCATTGGTCAGCGCGCAAGAACAGGCCGAGGCCTCCCAGGAAGGACTCAAGGCGGAATTGGTCGCCGTGCAACAGGAGATGGAGACCCTCCGAAACAAATACAAAGAGGGCCTCAGCACGGAGGCCGCCCTCGCACTGCGCCAGCAGGTCACGGAAACAGCGGCACAGGTCCAACAATTGAATGCCGCGCTGGAAAGCACCCGAGCCGAATCGAAGAAATCCGTGCTTGCCCGACAGCTTGCCGAAGCCATCGGGGAAGCAGAAGAAGCGAGCGAAGAGAACGAAACCCTGAAACAAGAGCTGGCCCTGCTGAGAGATAGCCAGGCACCACAATCGCCGGAAACAAGACCCGAAGAAACTCAACTAAGCCCGCCCAACGTTGCCCGCTCCCCGGAAGATGAGTTGCTGCGTATACAAGAGGCGGCCAAGAGCCAGCCCCATGGCCCAAAGCGCGTCATCGGCCAGATTCTTTGCGATGCGGAGGCCATCACCGAAGATCAGCTGCAACAGGCCCTTGAATTGCAGAAGAGCAATCCCCACCAACATTTGGGTGCCATATTGACCGAGTTGGGATTTGCTTCGGAAGAAGCGGTGGCCCAGGCCCGCGCAAGCCAGTGCGGCGTTGATTTCATGCGGATTACCGAAACGACGGTGGATCCAGACGCGGCGTCCCTTATCAGCGAGCGGCTGGCCAACCAGCATAGCTGCATTCCTATCTCCGTTTCCGACCGGGGCATGGTGCTCGCCGTCGTCAACCCCATGGATCTCTTGGCCATAGAGGACGTGGAGCGTTTCACGAACAAGAAGGTCGACGTAATCGTCGGCACGGTGCCCGAAATCGAGCACGCCATCGCACGCTACTACTGGGAACCCGAATGAGCGATTTCCCGTTAACGCCGGACAGACTGTAACCTTACTCCCTATATTCCGGTCTATACGATGGAATCGGGTGGCCCAATGCGCCCCGGTGTACCAAATTTGCCCGCGTGCCACTGCGGTGGTACCATGGCCGTCAGTCCGGACCGAGTCCGAAGCCCCCCTTGGCAGGAGAACCAATCCCATGGCAGGCATTGCAGCACCTGGCGTATCCCAATCCTTTGATGTGACGAATCCCCGCACCGGTGAAGTCCTCTACGAAATCGTGGAACCCGCGCCCGATGACCTGGGCAAGGCCTGCAGCACGGCACAAACGGCTTTCGAAACACTTCGGGCCATGTCCATCGCCCAGCGCTTGCGAGAGGTGGGCAAGCTCAAGGGCTACATCCAACGGCACAAAGAAAATATTGTCCAGCGCATCGTTGAGGAAACAGGCAAACCCCGCATCGAAGCGTTTATGACGGAAATTTTCCCCACCCTTGATCTCATCCAGTACTACGAAAAAAATGCCGTAAAATTCCTGCGGGATCAATCACAGCCCACGCCCCTGGTCCTGATGGGTAAGAAGTCCAAGATCTATTACGAACCCCTGGGGCCGGTCCTGATCATTTCCCCGTGGAATTACCCCTTCAACCTCTCCATGACCCCGATTATAACCGCCATAATCGCGGGCAATTCCGTATTGTTCAAACCCTCCGAACACACGCCGCTCCAAGGACTCATCGAAGAAATCATGGGGGGCGCAGGATTCCCAGCGGACTTCATCCAGGTCATCTACGGCGGCAAAGAAACCGGGAAGCAGCTCATCGGCCTGCAACCCGCCAAGATATTCTTCACGGGAAGCGAGGGCGCGGGCAAAGCCATCATGGCCCAGGCCGCCCAGTACCTCACCCCCGTGGAGCTCGAACTCGGCGGAAAGGACCCCATGGTGGTCTTCGACGATGTCTCCCTCGACCGGGCCGTGCAGGGCGCACTTTGGGGCGGCATCACCAACGCCGGACAAACCTGCACCTCCGTCGAGCGTGTTCTCGTTCAGGAAGGCATCGCCGAAGCCTTCACCAAGCAACTCACCGCAGCCATGGAGAAACTCCGCACCCGAAGCGGGCGAGAAGATTGCGCCCAGGACAAATCCCTCGATGTGGGATGCATGACAGCCAGTTTTCAAATCGCCAAGGTCGAAGCCCAATTGGCCGATGCCGTGGCCAAGGGCGCCGTGGTCCACTGCGGCGGCGCGCGCACCGATGACTCCAACGCCTTCCCCCCCACCCTCGTCTCCAACATCGACCCATCGATGGACATCTATGGCGAAGAAACCTTTGGACCCGTGCTTACCGTCATGCCCTTTAAGGACGAAGCCGAGGCCATTCGCCTGGCGAACGACTGCCGCTACGGCCTGAGCGCGAGCGTGTGGTCCGCCGATGGCGAACGCGCCAATCGGGTTGCCCGCGCCATCGTCACCGGCAACGTCTCCATCAACAACGTGCTCGCCACCCAGGGAAATTCCGCCCTGCCCTTTGGCGGCACAAAAAGCTCCGGCATGGGCCGCTACAAAGGCCCCCAGGGCCTCTATTCCTTCTCCAACGTCAAGTCCATCCTTATCGACAAGAACAGTCCGAAAAAAGAACCCATCTGGTATCCCTACTCCGAAGAGAAATACAGCCTCCTCTCAAAACTCATCGACGCCTCCGTCCAAGGCGGCATCGGCGGACTCATCAAGACCGCCCTCATCGGCATGAAGCTGGACAAGTTTACAAAAAATTGATGGGAGATCCGGGGCATCCGGGGACTGCCTCGCCCGCGCCTTTTGCGTGACACGAAGGGTGGTGTCGGGTCGAAACAGGTGTCTGGCATTATACAACGAGACCTTGAACAGGCGGGGCTGTCCCCAAAACACCAGGGGTTGCGTGTTGACGAGCAGGATGCCGTGGGCGAAGGCGTGCTCTGTGGTGCGCGTGCCTGCGGGCTTTGGGAAAGGGCCGTCTTGTCAGAACGCCAGCCCACACCCCGCTCCACCGGGACATGCCCCCGCGTTGCCGTGGGCCGCACTTCCCGGAGCAATCGGCACGGGCCACGCGGCAGACACCCCTACCGTACCGCGCCTCTGCGGGGGTACGTCCCTCAACATACACAATCACGCCCATCCGAATGTAGGACATCCGTCCCGGTTGTCACAGGCCGTTCACGGCCTCCATTGAAGGTCCTTCGCCGCCCCGAGTTTGACAGACGTACCGTCTGTCGTGACGGCCGAGACGGCTATCTTACATTCATCTGGCCGCTCTTCCCGTTGGAAACAAGGCTTGCATCGTCCCACACAGTGGACTGGGGCGAGGCAGTCCCCGCCCCGCCAGCCCCCTGCTTCACTGGAGCAACCTGCCGTTCCAAGGTGCAATAACGTGGCTTAGCCTTCCAGGCTGAGATAAGGTGCGCTTTGCTTCCCGAGGCACCCTTTTTGGCAGAAGATGGGAGGCCCTGACGGCCAGGAATTGCCAACACATTGTTCCCATGGCACCATGTACAGTGCAGGATCGGAGTCAGCATTCCATAGCATAAAGCACGCTGTGGAAAACGCCGCCAGCACAGCGTCAGCCTGGAAGGCTAACCCACGTTCGCGCCCCTTTGGGAGACCAAGCCATCTGACATGACAGCCAGAACTCCCTTAACTGACGGGGTACGTCCCTCGCCATTCTCGTGATCAAAACAGGATCTCACTCCGTTCCACGCTTCCCTCCATCCGCACGGGTTTGCCGGTGATCGTGTAGGCACCTTGGAGAAAAACCGGTGCGCCGGGGCGGAGGATGAGGGCCTGTTGGCCATCCGTTGTCGGGGGTGAAAGGGTTTCGCCCATGAGGTTCTGGACGGTGGTGTTCTCCGCCAGCGTGACGGGGAGGCGGTAGGGCGCGGAGGAGCTCCATAGGGCGCTAACGTCGCCCGCGCGAAGGCCGTAGAGGCCGTCCGGCAAGGCCAGCGCTTGGGGAAGGCCCTGATCAAAGTGGCTGGGCCACAACCGAGATTTATGGTCCTTGGACCTCGCCGCCTGAGAATTCTCTTGTTTTTTATCGCGGCTCTTCCCTATTGAGGCACCAAAAGTTCGACAAACCGTGGCGAGTGCGCGGTAGGCCGGTTTGGGCGTGAAATCACGGTGGATGACGCCGAAATTGGCTTCGTTGTAGAAGGGGTCGTCGCCGTCGTTGCGGAAATCGTACCAACTGATATTCTGGCAGGCTCCCGAGGCCACGGCGCTCAGATAGCAGCGGGCCAGGAGTTGGGCCTGGCGCCGTTCATGGCTCGCGCCGACCTGGGTGCTCCAGCCCATCTCCGTGATCCACACGGGCTTGTCGTTCACCATCGCCGCCACGTCGCGCAGTTCGCGCATGAACATCTTCTCCGAAAAATAGCCGCGATAGGGATGGACGGTTAGAATATCCAGGGGGGCCTCGGCATCCAGGCACAACTGGATGAAATCGGTGTCAATCCCTGCTGTAGAGATGCCCAGCACCACGGCCTCGGGATCTTCTTCCTTAATCGCGGCGTAACACTGCTTGAGCAGCACGGGATACAAGTCTTTCGGACCCTGCCAGAAAAAGATGTTCGGTTCGTTATAGACTTCCCAATGCTTGACCCGGCCCTTAAAATGTCGCACCACGGCCCGTGTCCAGGTACAGAAATCGTCGATGCCCTCCTGCGTGTAGGGCTTCGTGAATCTTCCCCAGTAGGAGAGCAACCCGTAGACGCTGATGCCCTGTTGCATTGCGGTGTCCACCACGCTGTCATAGAAATCAAAGTTATAGACCCCCGGTGCGGTTTCGATGCGGCCCCAACTGAATTCTTCACGCGACCATTTCACGCCCGCCTTCGCCGCCATCACGGCGGCCCGCTCCATGGGTTCTCCCTTGGGATAGCGATAAAGATAGACCCCCATCCCCCAGGGTGAGCCGGGTTTCAGGGTCGGATCGATGGTCCCATCGAATGGGCGCGTATAGGTCGTTCGCGTTTCGGCGCTTTCCAGGCCCTCCACCTCAAAGCGGTATTCTACCTCGACAAAATTCCGATCCGCGGGCAGCGGCATGGGGAAGTCGAGGGTCGTGGGAACGCCCTTCCCCGGCAGGGTCCAGGCCTGGCGGTCTTCCGCGAGAACCGCGCCCTCCCAATCCCGTGCTTTCATGTGTATCGCACCCGTGACAGCATCTGCCAACAGGTTGAATGCGGTGCAGGTGGTACTGGCTTTTTGGTTCTCCCTGACCGCCGCGCTCGACAACAAGACCACCGGATCGACTCGGGATACCAATGTGCGGCAACGCAAAGCTCCGAGGCGAATCTCATACCCCCCTTTCGCTGCCGTTCCGCGTCGGAGCGTCACACGGGTGATCCGCAACGGCAAGCGCACCTTGCCATCATTCTCTCCACCAGAATGATCCCAGCCCTCCGGGGGCACGGGAAAGGTAAAGGTCTGGGTCCCCCCATTCAGCGCTCCGATAGTTCTTGAGAATCCCTGAAAATGGGAGGCCATCTGAATTTCGAGTTTCATTCCCGGCGCACCGCCCTCCACCGTGAGCATGAGTTCCTGGGGTGTCCCGAGTAAGGACATGGAACCCCCAAGCAAGGCGCTGTCCGACGCACTGAAATCGACCTTCCAGCGGCCATCTTCCAGAGTGTGAGGGAGCCGCGCATTCATGCCGCCTTGGGCATCAAAAGCCGTGACGACATACTCGCCCTTATAAAGCGGTGATTCAGGATCGCCCGATGCACCCGCTGCCGCCAAATGAAAAACAACGTCCTTAAACGCAACCTCACCCACGCTCTCATCCAGATCCTTGGATTCCACCAGAATCGCAAACGCCTTGGCAGGCGGATGAAACAGGCCATCGTTGGCCCCGCCAAAATAGCCGTCAAACCCCACCATATCCATACGCACCGGCTGCCAGTCGCCATGCTCAAAGAAAAGCGGTTCCTGCAATGTCTGGCCGGTGCTGTCCACAATACGGGCTGTCAGATGCGCTCCCACCGGTTTACGCACCTTGAACGACACGCCCGCCAGATGCAGCGGCTTGAGAAAATCGTTGTACGCACCCACATACGATCCGCCCTGGCTGAAGTCGAAGGCCAGATGTCCAGCACCCTTCTCGTCCAGCGCAAAGCTCCCCGCCGCCCCCGGAAACTCCGCTCCATCCGAGAAACGCCAGTGCGCTGGCTGTGCGGATTCCTGTGCCATCGCAACCGGCAGACACAGTCCAATGGTGAGCAAAAAGGCAAATATCGGTTTCATGGGTAATCCTCCCGGTGCGCTCAAGAGAGCGGCCTATCCAGATTCTAACGTGAACATTGCCCACAACCCAAATATTCAGGCAAGGGTGCCACCCTCACGC
>JAJRPE010000638.1 GCA_024280935.1 Candidatus Hydrogenedentota bacterium | reverse complement strand
CCGTCTTTCCAGTTCTTGTTGTAGAAGAGGCCCATCTGGTCCACATCATTGTCGCCGTCGTCGTCCTGATAATCCGAAACCACGTCGATGTAGCCATCCGCGTCCCAATCCCAAAAATAGAGGTCGCTGTCGAGGTCGGGCCGTCCCGTCTCTGCGTAGTCGCCGTCTTCGTCCACGGCGCAAACGAGGATGGACTCCTTGTTGTGGCGGTGCTCTGTCGCCATGTACCAGACCTCGTCAATGGTCCCGTCGCCGTCTCGGTCGATTTCGAGCTTTTCGCCGGGGGGGAGGGCTTTCACTGCTGCGATGCGTTCTGGTGCAATGACACGGGACATTCCAAAGATACGCTCAAAGACGACCGTGTTCTTTGGGGCACCTGCGGCATCGCTCTGGGCGTGGGATGGTGCGCTCAGGAAAAGGGAGGCAATCAAGAGAGCGGGGAGAGTACGGTGTAGAGTTGGATAGGTCATGGGTGCCAAGTTTCCTCAAATTTTATAACAAATCACTTTCTCGGTTCCCCGAACAGACCTGTGGGAGAAAGTGGCACAGGCCTCTGGCCTGTGTGAATCACAGCCGGGACGGCTGTGCCACATTCCCATAGGGGTTTATCTGTTGAAGATGAGATGAGCAGTGCAGCTCCATATCAATTCGCGCAGCTTGGGTACATGTGATAGGCTAACATTCTGTGCAAACGATAAAAAAAGGATGTTATGTACCGCCCACTACCCTACGCTATTTTGTTCCTCACGTGCTACCTTGCCCTGTCCGTATCTGCGGCGGACAATCGAAAGGACGAATACGTCCATGCGGTTGTCCGGGGTGGGGGCCTTATGGAATGGCAGGTGCCCGGCATTTCGGAGGCGGAAACGGAATTTCGTGCCATGATCGAGGCGCGCAAGGATGCCCTCCTGGCCGAGGCGAAGGCGGTCCACCCGGCCTACTACGATGCTGCGGCCATTGCCCGTGCGAAGGACAACATCGTCAAGCACGATTGGGCCAAAGGTTGGCTGGCGGGGCAGGTGGCCCAAGCCGACTATATCGTGGCCCAACCCGCAGGCTGGATTGATGCCATGATCCCCCGAGAGGCCCCTGCCCACGCCTACGGCTTTACCTGCCCTAAATGTATTGGGGAAAAAAGCCAGGAAGCGGTCGGCTACGGCTTGATTCGATGGACCCACAAGGATCCCGATACCTTTTCGTGCCGCCGCTGCAATGCGGTCTTCCCTAGCCCGGAGTATCCCGAAACCCTGACCCTTCAGTTGCCCCGTCGCGGACAGTCGGTTTCCTACTACCTCAATCCCCGGGAACAGGCCAATCCCGACAATCGCAGCGGCGAACTTGCCTGGCATTGGGTGGGCCATCCCATCCACGTGAGTTTTTCGGGCATCCTCCGCGAAAAGAAGATTTCCTTCATGCGCGCTGCCGTCAAGTCCCTTGCGCTTGCCTGGCTCTTTACCGAAGATCCGCGCTACGCCGTGGCGACCCGCGACGTGCTCCTTCGCTTTGCCGAATGCTACCGCCAATGGCCCTACCGCGATTATTGGGACACCTACGCCGACTGCGACCCGCTTTACGCGGCCTGGCACGACAAGGCCCTGCCCCTGGAATGGAAGCGCCACTTGTCCGAGCAGGCCTTCAAGGGTGACACCCTCACCAAAGCGCGGATGCTGCAAAACTACTGGGGCGCGGGGCGGGTCCACCCGAGCACAGACGGTATAAGCGGTATGATTCATCTTATTCTGGCCTATGACCTGACGTATAACGCGGTGGATTCCGATGGCCGCCCGGTGTGGGATGATGCCGCCCGCCGCCGGGTGGAGCGTGACTTACTCCTGGAATACGCCATGGGTGCGGAACCTTACGTAGGTGGGCCGGGCGAGGCCAGCAATAAGAATAACAAGGCCCCTCGAATCTACAACGCTTTTGGTGCCTTGGGCAAGTGCCTGGGCATTCCCGAATACGTGGACGTGGCGTTACGCGGTTACGAACGGGTACGGGATGCCTCCTTCCTCTACGACGGATTCAGCACCGAAAGCCCGTCTTACACCAACATGTACCTTTCCCAACTGTTGATCGTACCCGAATCCCTTCAGGGCTACACCTGGCCCGAGGACTTTTCGGGCCGCAGCGGCACGGTGGATCTCTACGGGCAGGACGCGCAGCTTCGGCTTATGTATGAGTCCGTGCTGGATACCCTGTTGCCCGACGGTAGCTATTTGCCTCTGAGCGATACCCATGTTCATGGAAAGCCCTCTCTTAACATACTCCAGATGGGCACGCGGCGCTATCCTGAAATTTATGGCGGGGTGCTGCCCAACATTCATAAGAACGCGGGCGGCGAGTATGCGGTGTTTAATCTCAGTGACGAGGAACTCCATCAGCGGCGTCCGATGATGTTGCGGGAGACCGTGTATCCGGCGTGGAAGACCGCGATTCTGCGCCATGGCGCGGGTCGCGATGCCGATACCCTCACCCTCGCCTTTAACCCCCATGGCGGACACCGGCACGCGGATAACCTGGCGCTCTTTTACGATGATGGGGGTCGCACGGTCCTGGGCGATCTGGGGTACATGGGGGATATGCCTCTCAATCGCTGGATTAGGAACACGGCCAGCCACAATCTGGTGATCGTCGATGGCGCAGAGCAGGAATTCGACAAACGCAGTACCTCCTTTGAATTCATGGCGACCTCAACCCTGGCTTCTGTGGTGGAAGCGACTTCGACGGCTTACCCGCAATGCAGCGATTATCGGCGGCGGGTCGTGTTGGTAAAAACCGGGGCGAACGACACCTTCGCCATTGACCTGTTTTCCGTAGCGGGTGGGGGAGAGCATCGTTATCGCGTCTTCAGTGAATTGGCCTCCAGCGCCGCTGTCGATGGAGCGCTGCTTCTGGACGGGGTTTCCCTTCCCGAAGAAGCGCCCCTTCCCAAGGTGGGGAACAGCCTTACCACCGCCGATATATACGGACTCCGCGATGTGCGTTCCGCCAAGCCCGCCGGGGAGACCTGGCAAGCCACCTGGCAGGAAAAGAATGCCGCCTATCGCCTTTGGATGGCATCGCCCATCGACCGGGTTGAAGCATCCAACGGACCCGGCCAGCGCACCCATGGTGAAAGCGGACGACGGGTCCGTTATGTGGATGCGGTCAGGATGGGTGATGCCTTGAAGAGCACTTTTGTCGCCGTCCATGAGCCGCGAAGCGACGCTGGAAACGATATCACCTCCGTGAAGCGCCTGGGGGTTGATGCAGGCCCTGCGGCGGTCGCCTTGCAAATCGATACAGAAGAGGGCACCTACATCGCCCTGAACAACTTCGATACCTTCCAGAAAGTGGCGGGTATCGGTTTCCAGGGAACTTTTGCGCTCATCCACCGTCTCTCGGAAGGGCCAACGCGCTACCTCGCCGTGGGGGCCACAACCCTGCGCATCGATGGCAAGGAATGCGCTAGCGGAACACCGGTCTGGAGAAGCGCAGCGACCACCATCGCGAAATCCCAGCTCAAAGCCGAAACGCCGCCAGGCACCAACTGGAAGATCGCGGGCGATGGGGTGCAGGCCTACGCGGGCATTCAGTCCGCAGGCGACTGGACAGGGATTCCCATAGAGAGCGTCAACGCCGATGGAACGGTAATGGCGGCCCGCTTTCCGCTTCCCGAGGTGACTCAGGTTGAAGTGCCTGCTACGATTGCCGGCGTGTTGCTGAAGTAGAGGGGTGATTCCCGTCAAGTCGTGGTTGGACTTTTCTTGGTAGAGCCGGATTAAAACAGGCTGGGGAATCGTGGAAGTGCGGCGCGTGGGCGCCGATCATTTGAGATTTACCAAGGCATGGATGTGTCGTTTTTAAGACACACTAATTCTATTCTTCCTGCTCGGTACTTGAATCGTGTTGGGTATGGCCGAGTTGGCTTTCTTCTGTTTCGAGGCCTTGGCTTCGCTCAGATATGTCTGTTGCTTCTGCAAAAATCATCAACTCAGCATACGCGTATAGAAACAACACGATTACAAACCCGATTAGGGGGCCCCCAATTACAGACAGCACAATACAAGATTGATCAAATGACTCAATAAACGCGAAGGAGGCTAGAGAAATCGGGAAAAGAAGACTTCTCACAATTCGGCCTTGCGACCTGCGTTTCTTTATTTCTTCATCGTTGCTCGCAGCCCTTAACGCGGCTCTATATACTACATTCCACTCTCTAGCGGATCCGAAACGAAGCTTTGCTTTCTCTTCCTTGCTAACGTCATACGTGTATCTTTTCTCGTCCGCTGACTTATACCGTTTTTTTTGCTCCTCTAATTGTGCGTGTGCAAACCGAGAAAGAAACTGGCTTCGAAAACCCATTTCGCTGATTGAGTCGATGAGTAGTCGTGAAAGTAGCAAAGCTACTAATCCTACGGCATACGAGAGGGCAACAAATAGAAGCCCTCCCTGTATGCCCTCGAAATCAGGTATCTGCCATTCGCAGATTTGTATACCAAAGTAATTAGTGCCTTACACTTTAATAAGGCCTATAAAAAAAGAGAAGGTTTATGCGAGTCCCAGGAGAAATTCCTGTAACAGTCAGTATTTCAGTTGGTTACGGATATTGACATGAGTGCGAATACTGTAAGCAAGT
>JAJRPE010000637.1 GCA_024280935.1 Candidatus Hydrogenedentota bacterium | reverse complement strand
CGTCGTTTCTTACAAACCCTGGGAGGGGCTGGTGCCACGCTGGGCTATTCCGTCATGGTCAACGCCGAAGACCTGGTGTCCCCGGAACTTGTTGGCGTAAAGACATCGCCAGCGCCAGACTTCGAGCGCATCGCGCCCAGCAAGCCACTGGCTGACCGCCTCGCCCACGAACCCAACATGACGTTGGTCAATCTGGAATGCGATTTTTTCGTCGCGGGCGGCGGCATGGCCGGAGTATGCGCAGCAATCTCCGCAGCACGCCATGGACTCAAGGTTGTCCTGGTGCAAGACCGTTCGCGCCTGGGCGGCAATGCCAGCAGCGAGGTCCGTATGCATATTGTGGGGGCCGATCACCATGGGAACCGCAAGGGCTGGCGCGAGGGCGGCATCCTGGAAGAGTTGCGCTGCGAAAACGCCGCGAAGAATCCCCACCACGCCTGGGAACTCTGGGACTTCCTGCTCTATGACAAGGTCGTTTCCGAGCCGAATATCACCCTCCTCCTCGACAGCAATCTCTATGGGGCCGAGGTGGAGAACAACCAGATCACCGGCGTGGCCGTGCGCAGCGACAAGACCGAGCACCTCTACCACATAAAATCACGCTACTACGCCGATTGTACGGGCGACTGTCGCCTGGGACTGGAGGCGGGCGCGAAATATCGCACGGGCCATGAGGGCCGGGATGCCTTCAACGAACCCCTCGCCCCGGAACAAGGCGGTCCGGGCACCCTTGGGAGCAGTATCCTCTTTACCTCGAAGGATTACGGCAAGCCCATCCCCTTTACGCCGCCCACCTGGGCGCGGAAGGTCACCAAGGAACACTTGAAATTCCGTGGGATTGGTTCTTGGGAATACGGCTACTGGTGGATTGAATGGGGCGGCCATATTGATGCCATTCGCGACAACGAGCGCATTCGCTTTGAACTCCTCTCCATCGTCATGGGCGTTTGGGACTACATCAAAAATTCCGGCGACAAACCCGAAAGCGCCAACTGGGGCATGGACTGGGTCGGCATGATTCCGGGCAAGCGGTCCAGCCGTCACTTGGAAGGGCCGCACATTCTCACGCAGCAGGATTGCATGGGCCTGAATCCGCCCTTCGCGGATGCCGCCTGCATCGGTGGCTGGCCTTTTGACAACCATCCGTCCACGGGCTTTGACGACCCGGAGATTCCGCCCTACGTGTCGGTGAAGATTGCCGAGGTCTACAACATTCCGCTCCGTTCCATGTTTTCCGCGAACGTGGACAACCTCTTCATGGCGGGCCGCAACATCAGCAACAGCCACGTGGCCTTTGGCTCTACCCGCGTCATGGGGACGTGTTCGGTGGAAGGCCAGGCCATCGGCACCGCTGCGGCCTTGTGTGCGGAGCATAACGTATTGCCCAAAGAATTCGTGGCGAATCCAGACAAGCTCCACTCCTACCAGCAGGTGTTGCTCCGTGACGATCAGACCATCAAGAATGTGAAGAATGAAGACCCCAACGACCTGGCGCAGAACGCGACCATTACGGCCTCATCGGAAGTAGCCGAGAGCAAGGCGGCCCATGTTGTCAACGGCTGGGTCCGGGACATGCCCGGCCGATGGACAAACCGTTGGGGCGGCGAAATGGGTGCGGACGGTGCCTGGCTCGACCTGACCTGGGATACGCCCCAGACCATCAGCCACGTACAGCTTTGCTTTGATTCGGGTTTTCACCGCCAACTTACCTTGACCGAGGCCAAACATGCGCGAAAAAACCAGGTGGAGGGGGTGCAGCCCGAACTGGTGAAGGACTACCGCGTGCAATACAAGGCCACGCCGGCGGGGGAATGGCAAAGCCTGGTCGAGGAAAAGGACAACTTCCTGCGTCTGCGCCGTCATGATTTTGAGGCGGTCACGGCGAGCGCCGTCCGGGTTCACGTCACCGGCGTGTATCAGGGCGAAGCGCGGATTTACGAGGTGCGCTGTTACGCGTAGCGCGGATTCACTCCAGCGGACTCGGCACAGTCGGTGACCGTAATCATAGTGCTTTTCCGTAAGTGTTCACGGTCTGGATATCCTTGGCCTAAGAAATAACCATCGGGTGCCACGGGTAGGCCTCTCAGGGCTTACCTGTGTCGTTCCTGCCGATGAGGGAGGCGATCCAAAACCGGAGACAGTGCAACTCACGGGTAAACCCTACCGGGCCTACCCGTGGCACCCGACGGTTATTTTGTCGACTTTAGTTGCCCGTGCCGTGAACACTTACGTTTTTCAGCCACAAAAGAACGCAAGGAGCGCAAAGAAAAACAGTTCTTTGAGTTCTCTGCGTTCTTTTGCGGCTAATATCTCCTGCGCTGAGCACATCCAAATAGCACGTTGTATTGGCTCCACTCTTTCTCTATAATTGGTTATAACCACTTCGTTTCTGATCAATATAAGGATCCTGATCATGCGTATCTCCTGTTTGTTGTTGTCCACTTTTTGGCTCCTGGCACACACGTCTGCCCTTGCGGAACCCATCAACATCGGCTCCCGCCTGGAGCTTTTTGTCGATGACTATCTGATTGAATCCCGAGATGGCGCAGAATTGCGTATCCACCACCCCCAGCCCAAAGAGATCTGTTTCGTCCGTGATGAGGCGTGGGAGGGCAGCGGCTCGGGTTACGACACGGTCTTCCAGGATGGCGACCTGTATCGTATGTATTACAAGGCTTGGGAGCATGCCTCCAATCCCGATGCCGACGGGGGCCACGACACCTTTGGGGCCTATGCGGAGAGCAAGGATGGCAAAATCTGGACCAAGCCGAAGCTGGGTATCTGGGAGTTTGAAGGCAGCAAGGAAAATAACATCGTCTGGATGGGCAAGGGCGGCCATGATTTCAGCGCCTTCCGCGACACCAACCCCGATTGCCCCCCGGAGGAACAGTATAAGGCGGTAAGCCATGGCCACGAGTCGGACCCCAAGGGCCTCATGGCCTTCAAGTCACCTGATGGAATCCACTGGTCCCTCTTGCAGGAAGATCCCATTATTCCGTGGGGCAAGGTGGGGGAAAGCAAGGACATCCGGCTCCTTTTTGATACGCAAAACGTAGCTTTCTGGGATGAAGTGAAGCAGGAATATCGCTGCTATATCCGAGCCTTTCAGGGGGATCTTCGGGTGGTGTGTACGGCAACCTCGAAGGACTTTCGCACATGGAGCACGCCGGTGCTGTTGAATTTTGGCGATGTCAAAGCGCCTGCCCTCTACACCAACCAGGTCAAGCCGTATTATCGTGCGCCCCATATTTACATCGGTTTTCCCGCACGGTATTCCGACCGTGGTTGGTCGCCTTCCATGCGTGCCCTCCCCATGCTGGAGCACCGTGAAAAGCGGGCCGAACATGAGACGCGGTTTGGCACCACCGTAACGGACAGTCTGCTCATCGCGAGCCGCGATGGCGTGAAGTTCAAAATGTGGATGGAGACCTTTCTGCGGCCCGGTCTGCGCACCGCCGACAACTGGGTCTATGGGGACAATTATATCGCTTGGCATGTGGTGGAGACGGAGGCGGATATGGAGAATGCCCCCCGCGAACTTTCCCTCTATGCGACCGAGAGCTATTGGACGGGCAAAGCATCTTATCTTCGCCGTTTTACCCTGCGCATTGACGGTTTTGTTTCGGCCTATGGCCCCTACGATGGCGGCACGCTGACCACGAAACCCGTGATCTTTGACGGGGAGCAATTAATCCTGAACTTTTCCACATCGGCGGCGGGCAGCATTCGCATTGAACTACAGGAAGCCGATGGCACGCCCATCCCCGGATTCACGCTGGAAGACAGTGAGTTGGTCTTCGGCGATGACCTGGCCCGCGTGGTGCCCTGGAAGGACGACAAAAACCTCGCCGCGCTGGCGGGGAAGGCCGTGCGAATTAAGTTTGAGATGAAAGATGCGGATTTGTATTCGTACAAGTTTGAATGAAGGGCCGTTGCAATAGAGGGACCTGAGGGACGACAGGGACTTGAGAGACGAAAGAACTCTTCGGGATCGACGGCGTTCATGGTGCTTTCTCGGAATCCCACAGAAACCACCGAGTTCAGTCCCTGATGTCGCTACGGTCCCTCAAGTCCCTTTATTTGTATCGGTCGAGAGTCGATTTCCCTACCCACTTTGCCTCAATCCGGGGTCTTATGCTACGATCCTTGCCGTGGGAATCCTTCCCCTGATTTGTGCCCTTTTGGTGTAACGGATCTACAGCTACACCCCGACGAGGTATCCAACAATGACAAAACGCCCTATTGGTGCCGTGACCTTTGACCTGTGGGATTGCCTGTTTTGCGATGAAACAGACGAAGCCAAGCGCAAGGCCGCAGGTCGGCCTCCCAAGACCGAAGAGCGGCGGCAGTTGGTCCATGAATATCTCGGCAGGGAAGCGCCTATTGAACGGGCCGTCGTGGATCTCGCCTACGACGTGGCGGACGCGGCCTACCGCAAGGTGTGGCACGATCTTCACGTGACCATGAGTGTGCGGGAACGCCTCGAAATTCTCATCAGCGGACTGGGCCGCGCCTTGCCGGCCGACTTTGATGAGTTGGTCCGGTTGCACGAGGACATGGAGTTGGAGTTTCGGCCTGATCCCGCACCGGGTGCGCTGGAAGCCCTCCAGGCGCTTCACGGCAAGTATCCCCTCGCGATTATCTCCGATACGATTTTCAGTCCCGGCACGAACCTGCGCAAGCTCCTCGATGGTGCGGGGATGTTGGACTATTTCGACCACTTCGTCTTTTCTGATGAACTGGGTCGCTCCAAGCCCCACCCTCGGGTATTTGAATCGGTGGCCGAGGCTTTCTTGATCGACGTGAAAGACATCGTGCATATCGGTGACCGGCCCCACAATGATATCGGCGGCCCCCACGTGGTTGGTGCGCGGGGACTCTTGCTGACGGTGGTGAAAGAGCGTCCGCTGGAAGGACACAAGCCCGATGCGGTTTGTGCCGATTACAGCGAATTGGCCGGGGTGCTGGAAAGTATGGGCGGATAGCCCCGCAGGGGCGACGGAACTTAGTCCAAGCATTCCGTCACCCGCTACGCGGGTTTGGGCGGAGGTGTATGACGATTACCCAGGGTTCCGCTCGTACCTCGCTCTACCCTGGGCTAAGTTCCGTTGCCCCTCCGGGGCATTTTGTTTGCGGAACGCAGAGAGCACAAAGAGCCACTCATAGAGACCTGCACACGGTTTACTTCCGGCCTGAAAGGCCCCAACAGATTAGCCCAGGGCAACGCCCTGGGTCAGCAGATATTCAAATAATTACAGCCCTGAAAGGGCGACACAGCGATCCCCAGTACAGGAGTCCGGCATGCCCACCCCAAGACGTTTTCTTATTATCGATGGCTACAACAAAGAGAGCCGTGCCAAGTTTGGCGAGGTGCGTATGCGCCTGGCGTGGGAACTCTACCGCGATCTTTTACACAAATATATGCCCGACGCGGGATTCGAGGTCTGGCTCAGCAGTGATGACGACACCTACGACGAATATCCTGTCGAGGAACTGACGAAGTTCGACGGCATCTTGTGGCCGGGCTGCAACATGACGGTCTACCACGATAAGCCCGAGGTCAAACGTCACATCGACCTGTGCGCCAAGGGTTTTGAGGTCGGCCTGCCCCAGTTTGGCAGTTGCTGGGCCATTCAGATTGCCGCCGTGGTTTGCGGCGGCGAGTGCGGCCCGTGCGACTTGGGCCGCGAAATGGGCGTGGGACAGAAGCTCCTCTTGAAAAAAGCGGGCGTAAATCACCCCATGTACGCGGGTAAGCCACGGGTGTTTACCCATTTCATGAGTCATGATGACGAAGTAACGCGTTTGCCCGAAAGCGCTGCCCTTCTCGCGGGCAATGGCTGGAGCGATGTACAGGCAGCGGCCTTCAAACACAAAAAGGGCGAAATGTGGGCCGTCCAGTATCACCCGGAATACGACCTCCAGGAAGTGGCCCGCCTTATCGAGGCCCGCGAAGAAAAGCTTACCGGCCTGGGTTTCTTTGGCGAGGGTGCGGGCATGAAGGATTACGTAACACGCTTGGACCAGTTGGTTGCGGAGCCGAACCGCAAGGACCTCCGTTGGCAACTTGGTATTGACGACGATCTGTTGGATGATAGTATTCGTGAATTGGAGTTTAAGAACTGGTTGAATCATTTTTTTGGGTAACCGGCATGAGACCAAGGTCCGCTTTGCCCACAACGCAAGACTGTCATCCCCGCGAACGCGGGGAACCAGTGGTGCTACGATGTTTTCCTGCCGCGTTCTGGATTCCCACTTTCGTGGGAATGACGTGGGCTTATCTTGATTTTTAGAACGGTCTTCGCAGATTAAGGTACCAAACGACATAGGCCCTGCAATTTACCGAACAATGCATGATCTACAACCGAAGGAATATCCCCATGGAAGCCGCTTCCTACAACTTTCCCACCCGCATGATTTTCGGACCCGGCACCCGTGCCCAGTTGGGTGACCTGCTGAAAGCCGAGGGCAAGAGCCGGCCCTTAATTGTGACGGACAAAGGTATCGCGGGCCTGCCTTTTCTCGGGGAAATGTCGGATGACTTAAAAGCCGGTGGCCTGGAACCTGCCGTCTACAGCGCTATCTTTGGCAACCCGGTAAAGTCGCAGGTGGTAAGCGGTGTGGAGGCCTACCGCGCCCACAACGCTGATTCGTTGATCATTCTGGGTGGTGGTGCCGCCCTGGACGTGGGCAAGGTGATTGCCCTTATGATTAACCATCCCGGCGATGTTTTCGATTACGAAGATGGCAATCCCGATATGCCCCCGGTGGACAAGGATATCCCCTTCAATATTTGTGTGCCCACGACGGCGGGCACGGGTAGTGAAGTCGGTCGGAGCAGCGTCATTTCCGACGACGAAACCCACGTGAAGCGTATCATTTTTGATCCGCGCATGATGCCGCCCCTGGTGGTGGCCGATCCTGAATTGACCATTGGCCTCCCTGCGGGCGTGACGGCGGCGACGGGTGTGGATGCCCTTTCCCACAGCGTGGAAGCCTATTTGTCTAAGGGGTACCATCCCATGGCCGACGGTATCGCGCTGGAAGGCATCCGTATGGTGAAGGACAACCTCCAGACTGCGGTGGAAACGCCGACCGACATCGTGGCCCGTGGCAACATGCTTATGGCCTCCACCATGGGTGCAACGGCCTTCCAGAAGGGACTTGGCGTAACCCATTCGTGTGCTCATGCTCTTTCGGCGGTTTGTGATCTGCACCACGGCCTGGCCATTGCCCTTATGCTTCCGGCGTGCATGCGTTTTAATGCAAGCACCGTGCCCGAGCGCATGGACCGCCTGAAATACGCCGTGGATACGGAGCAGCCCTTTGACCAGTGGCTGGAGGCCTTCAACAAGGCCGTTAATTTGCCTGGTGGCTTGGGCGAGGTGGGCGTGAAGGAAGAGCACATCGCCAAGCTGGTGGATATCGCCATCGTCGACGTGTGCCATCCCTGCAATCCCCGTGAGGTGAGCCGCGAAGACTTTGCCGCACTCTTTAAGGAAGCGCTATAGGGCGGTTGGTCGATCCGACGAATCGGACTGATCAGACCGATCATGACATGAGATTGGCCCCCGATATTGCAATTCCCCTGCGTCGCGGGCGATACTGTCGCTGCAATTTACGACCACCTTCTACCGGAGTTTCTTATGCGATTCATTGCTACTTTTTCACTGTTGAGTCTACTTACCTTGGCCGGATGCGCCACAACAACCGGAGGCAGCACCATGATCGAGCCGAAAGACAAGGTTGCCGTGATTGCCCACCGTGGTGCGAGTGCCTACGCGCCGGAAAATACCCTGGCGTCTTTTTCCCTGGCCGCCGAGTTGGGCGCGGATTGGTATGAGTTGGATTGTCTGCTGACCAACGATGACGTGGTCATTGTTTCCCACGACGACACCCTGGATCGCTGCACCAATGGGACCGGTCCGGTCATTGCCAAGACGCTGGCCGAACTGAAAGCACTGGATGCGGGCAGTTGGTACAATGCAAAATTCGCGGGCGAAACCATGCCGACCCTGGCCGAATCCTTGTCCATGGCAAAGGGCCGCATTGGTGTCTACGTGGAGATTAAGAGCGTTGCCAGTGACGGTGCCCTCATGCAGCAGCTCTGGCAGGCCGCCGAAGGCCATGCCGACCTGGACGACGAGTTGAGGGCCGAAATGCTTCGGCTGGCCGACGAGAGCGGCAGCAATAATGTGAAGCTCACGCGCAAGGCTATTGCGGACATCCGCGAGACGGGCATGACGCGGGAGGCGGTTATTCAGTCCTTCTCCCCGGTCATTTGCCTCATGGCCTTGCTGGAAGCCCCGGAAATCCGCACCGAATACCTCGGTGCCTATGACGCGGAGAAACCCGAACGGTGGGAGTCTTTCCTGGCGTGGGGCATGCTCATCGACGTGGCAGGTTTCAATGTAAGCCACGGCTCCATCAACGCCGAACGCCTGGGCCTCTTTCACGACGCAGGTAAGACCGTCGCCGTGTGGACGGTCGATAGCGAAGCCGACATGAATAAATACATCGACTTGGGCGTAGATGCGATCATCACGAATCGCCCCGATGACCTTCGGAAGGTATTGGCGAAGTAAGGGGACTGTCTCGCCCAGGTTAACTCCTGTAAACACGAGGCACGTCGCGGCCAGCACGCCCGCCAGGAGGCACTAGGAATCTCCCGTAGGGGACTGCCTCGCCCAGATTAACTCCTGTAAACACGAGGTACGTCGCGGCCAGCACGCCCGCCAGGAGGCACTAAGAATTTTCCCAACAGGCGGGGCTGTCCCCAAAATCAGAGGGGTTTCGGCTGCCTTTATTGGGGACAGCCTCGCCTGTTCAAGTTCCACCCGTTGAACCCCATATTCGATTTGGACACCGGGCCGCTGGTGTTATTTGAAGGGAGTCTGGGCGAGGCAGTCCCCGCAACTCGTTGAATTCAATATTTATTTTTGACACTGGGTAGCCGGTGTTGTTTGAAGCGGGCCTCGGCGATGCCGTCCCCTACGCAAGCTCAATCAACGAGGGATCATATTCCGACGGTTGCTCGTAGCCCAAGAGGTTGATCAGCGTGGATGCCACATTGCTCAGGCCGGGCGTATCGATTTCCACCAACTTGAAGGTGTTCGCGCCGCTGAAGTCCTTGATGATGAAGGGCACGGGGTTGAGGGTGTGGGCCACGTGGGCCTCGCGAACGCCGTTTTTCTCGGTAAAGAGGCAATCGGCGTTCCCGTGGTCCGCCGTAATGACCGCGATGCCGCCTGCCTTCTTCATGGCTACCAGCAGCCGCTCCAGGCCCAAATCCACGGCCTCGACAGAGATGCGCACCGCCAGAATATGGCCCGTGTGGCCCACCATGTCGCCGTTGGGCAAATTGGCACGGATGAACTTGTGCTCGCCCGATTCGATGGCGGCGAGGAGGGTATCGGTGATTTCACCGGCCTTCATCCAGGGCCGCTTGTCGAAGGTCATGTTGTCAGAGGGAATCTGAACGAACTTCTCGAGTTCTTCGGAGATGTAGCCCGACTTGTTGCCGTTCCAGAAATAGGTCACGTGGCCATATTTCTGCGTCTCGGAAATAGCAAAGCTCTTCACCCCGGAACCACAAAGATATTCGCTGATCGTGCCGTCGATCCGGGAGGGCTGCACCAGGTAGTTTTTCGGAATGTTGAGATCGCCATCGTATTG
>JAJRPE010000636.1 GCA_024280935.1 Candidatus Hydrogenedentota bacterium | reverse complement strand
CGACGCCCGGCGGAAGATTTGCTTCGCTGCAAGGTGATTCGCACCCGGCCTGATGGAGACGTTACGATTGTCGCGTTGAGTCCCGGGATTTCACGAGAGGTCGTGGGCCAATTGCGTGGCGCGTCGATTGTCGTGACACCGGAAGAGTTGCCACCCAAGCCGGACAGTGCCTTTCGAACGCGGGATCTACTTGGCTTTCGTGTAGTCCTCCCGACGGGTTCGGTGCTGGGCACGATAGGCGAGGTTTATGAGGGTCCCGCGAACGATGCGTTCGCCGTGGATCGGCCCGATGGCGGGCGGAGCATACTGCCTGCCATTGATGCCGTATTTGAATCGATAGACGTGGAGAAAAACGAACTGCGTGTGGGTGATATCACGCCCTACGTGGTAGAAGAAGATTAGGTGGCCGGTTACGGCACGTTGCTGTTGGCGGAACCTTCCTCTTATTCCCTTCCTTGGAGGGGAGCTTTTTATACTGGGAGATGAGGAATGCGTATTGATATCCTCAGTATTTTCCCGGAAATGCTGGCGGGTCCATTAGCGGCCAGCCTGCTGGGCAAGGCCCAGGCCGATGGTCGGCTTGAGGTCGTGCTGACGAATATACGGGACTTTGCGTCGGACAAGCATTGCAGTGTCGACGATAGTCCCTATGGTGGTGGCGCGGGTATGGTCATGAAGTGTGAACCCATCTTCGCCGCTGTTGAAAGTTTAAGAACGCAGAACTCGCTCAAGCGGGTCATCCTTATGTCGCCACGGGGCGAACGGCTGACCCAGCAAAAAGTGCGTGAACTTGCCGAAGTGCCCGATCTTGTTGTGCTATGCGCACGATATGAAGGGGTGGACGAGCGTATTTCCGATTCCCTTGTCACGGAAGAAATTTCCATTGGCGACTATGTGCTGAGCGGTGGTGAAGTGCCGGCCCTGGTCCTCGTGGAAGCAATCAGCCGCATGATACCGGGTGTGATTGGCGATTGGAAATCGGTGGAGACGGATTCGTTTTATGCGGGTTGTCTCGGGCCGCCCCAGTATACGCGGCCCCCGGTTTTTCGCGATATGGCGGTGCCGGATGTTCTGCGTGAAGGAAATCATGCTGCCATCAGGCGGTGGCGCAAAAAGGAGGCCCTTCGGGCAACTTTGGCGCGCCGTGCGGACTTGTTGGTAGATCTAGATATTGAAGAGAAAAAACTGCTCGCCGAAATCGAGCACGAAACTCCGATTTCGGAGAGGGAGAAATAGACATGAACCTCGTAGACCAAATTAGCCAGCAGCAGTTGAAAGCTGCGGAAAATGTCCCCAAATTTAACGTGGGCGACACCGTCCGTGTTCACTTTCGGATTGTAGAAGGCGAAAAAGAGCGTATCCAGGTGTTCGAGGGGGTCGTCATTGCCCGCAAGAAGGCCGAAAGTTCCAACGCGACCTTCACGGTGCGCCGTGTCGCCTTCAATGAAGGTGTAGAGCGTGTATTTCCCCTTCACTCCCCCCGTGTGGAGAAGGTCGAAGTGATCCGCGAAGGCCAGGTGCGTCGTGCCAAGCTCTACTACCTTCGTGATCGCGTTGGCAAAGCTGCCCGCGTGAAGGCAAAGCAGCGTAGCGCGAAGTAGCGTTGTAGAACCTATCGAAAATGATTAGTGAGCGGGTGGATGTAGGTCCATCCGCTTTTTCGCGTGTGTTCGGATCCCAAGGGGCCGATGGGATTGACATAGGTCCCATAAGACCCATATGTCCCATGAGAGGCCACGTAATACGCCCCTGCCACGTTGGCAATCCCCAAACCACGGAGACCACGAATGAAGGCGACACCACGAAGTCTAAGTGCGCTGCGGGTGGCTGTGGCGGAGGCAATATTGCCTGCGGAATCCCTGATGGCTGAACTGGCCGCCGATTCGCGGAAGGGCGCGCAGCTCCTTCATCGCACGTTACGGCGACGACGTGACCAGGCGAACGCGCAGGTCGAACATGCCCAATCCATGTTACAATTTGAGCGGGCCGCCCAATCACAGGGCTTTGCCCGCGTGGCCGGGGTCGACGAGGCGGGGCGCGGACCCTTGGCGGGTCCTATTGTGGCGGCTGCGGTGGTGTTGGCCGATTCCATAATTGGAATTAACGACTCGAAGCAGCTAACATACGAACAGCGCGAAGCGTTTTACGAGATGTTGATGTGTGGCGAGCACCATGTAGGAGTCGCGATTATAGCCCCGTCCGTTATTGATCAGCAGGGTATTCAACAGGCCAACTACCAGGCTATGGCCGAGGCGATTGCGGAGCTTTCGCCAACGCCGGACTATCTGTTGATCGACGGATACAGGGTGCCGGGTCTTCGCCCGCCGCAGGAGCGTATCATAAAGGGCGACAGTCGTTCTCAATCCATCGCGGCGGCCAGCGTTATTGCAAAAGTGACCCGTGATCGCTTGATGCAGGAATACGATGCAACCTACCCGGCCTACGGTTTTGCGGCACACAAAGGATACGGCACCCAAGTCCATATGACGGCGATAAGGGAGCATGGGCCTTGTCCGATACATCGGATGAGCTTCGCGCCGCTGAACCAGATTCCAGATGCGGGCGAGTTGTTCTAGGCCCCTAATTGAAAAACCGCTATAAAAAACAAGAAAACACCACGTCATTCCCACGAACGTGGGAATCCAGAATGTGGCAGGGAATCTCCAGGCGATACTGGATCCCCGCGTTCGCGGGGATGACGGTATTGGGGTTGTGGGCGAAGTTCACGTTGGTTTCAGGCAGGCAGTGACCAGGAAGGATTCCTGACACAATGATAGGTGGTTCCTTGAAGTATTCAATCTGTCTGGTAGTCGCCGTGTGTTTGTGCGGCTGCTCGTCGACCCCGGCCTCCGGCGTGGAGAATTTTCCGCGCTGGCGCAAGGCCAGGGCAGTGGACCGCAAGGCGGAAGCCATTTCCCACTACTTGACAGCGGTGATCTACGCCAGTCAAGGAAAGAAGGATGCCTCCCTCAAGTCATTGGCCCGGGTACCCGAATTGGATCCCGGTGCGATGGGACCGACAATTCAATTGGTCCGGGCCTATATCCGGGATGAGAACTTTGAAGCGGCCCTGGGCATGTGCGAGAAGGCCGTGAAACAGCGCCCGAATCAGGCCAACCTTCATGTCGTTCTTGGGGAGATTTATCACCGGGTGAAGCGCTACGACGACGCGATGAAGTCTTTTGAGAGGGCCGTTGCGCTGGAACCGAATAATGTCATGGGCTACGGCGCGCTGGTTGAGTTACAGGAATCCCGCAACGATCTTACTGCGGCTATCGACATCTACGAGCGGCTGATCGAGATTACCCCGGACTCTCCCGGGCTCTATTATCAACTGGCGCTGGTACTGATCCGGGTGAACAACAAACCGAGGGCCATCGAAGCCCTTCAGAAGACGATCGAACTCAATCCCAAATTGGTCCGTGCGCAATATCTCCTGGGCATTCTGTACTTGGAGTCCAATCAAATCGAAGAGTGCATCGGGCAGCTACACACCTATATGAAGCGTCGCCCAAACGACATGGATGCTGCCGATAATCTGGCGGGTGCCCAGGCCCGCGCCGGACGTTTTGAGCAGGCCATCGGGATCTACCAGCGTATTCTCAGCTCGAATCAGGCCCAGCCCCAGCATCATATCGCGGCCATGTACCTCCATCTGCGAGCGAAACGATTCGATGAGGTTTCCAAGCTGTCGCCCCCCGAAGGCGGGGCCTATTTCGACATGATCCTGCAAGCCCTCGCCAAACATGCGGCGGGCAAACCGACCCAGTTGCTCGTGAAGGCTCTGGATGCGGTTGAGGGAGATCTGGACGCTGAGTGCGGCCGCTATCTGAACAACCTGCTGTATTTGTTTGGGGAGCACGATACGGGTACGTGGCTTTTTGAAGCGCTGGGTTCGCTCACGGAAGAGGCCGACTCACGGGTGTTGCACCTTGTTCGTGCGCGAATTTTGATGGCGATGGACCGCCACGAAGAGGCCATTCCCCTGCTCGAATCGGTGTTGGCCAACTTCACGCCCGATCAGTGGGTCCATTACTACCTTGCCATATGCCACGAGGAGGCCGGTCACTTTCAGAAAACGGAAGAACACCTCAAGGCCTACATGGAGTTTATCCCCGATGACCCCGATATCCTGAATTTCCTCGCCTACCTCTATGCCGAGGAAGGCGTAAAGCTGGATGAAGCCCAGGAACTCCTCCGCCGCGCCCTGGAGGCCGACCCCGAGAACCCGTACTACATGGACAGCCTTGGCTGGACCTATTACAAGCTGGGCCGTGCCGACGAAGCCGTTCAGTATATTCAGAAGGCGCTATACGGCATGGATTCCGACGATGCCGTGCTGCGCGATCACCTGGGTGATGCCTTCCTGCTCAAAGGTGATGTGGAGCGGGCTCGTGAGGAGTGGGGCCGTGCCATCCGCCTGGATCCCGACTTGGAGGGCATCCAGGAAAAGCTGGACCGTCACCAGCCATAGCAAGGGGGGTTGGGCATTCCTGCCCGACACAACGCGCACGGCGGGCTTGAAAACGCACTTGGCATTTGTGGTGAATCGTTGATTATTCAAGGTAGTGCATCGTGCTTTGTTGTTCGAATCCAAAGCGGCTCCATATGCCGATGTCGGGCTTTTATATCCGACGCGCCTTTTGTGTCGGGCTGGAAAGCCCAACCCCCTTTGTCATGAAACCCCGTTGGGCTGAACGCGTGAGAACAAAAGGGGCGGCCAGGAGCTTCAGTTGTGCCGCACGATCCCCAAAAGGCGAGTTTCAACGAGTCCTGACGGGTTCGTGCGCTGGGTGAGGCAGTCCTGAATGAACACTTGTCATCCCCTTTTCATAGTTTTCCCCTGGATTATTCAAGGGCGATAACGTAGCTTAGGCTTCCAGCCTGAGAAAAAGCGCGCCAGGATCTCCAAGACGCCCTTCATGTCATGGAATGAAAAGCCCCGAGAATCGATGATGTTTGGGCGCGGATATACAAGACAACATAGCTCTGCCGAATCCGGGCCATCATTTCATACCATGAGGGGTGCCATTGCGAAGCCCAAGCTCTTGGGCTGTGGGCAACGCTCATCTCGTAAAACAAGAAACCGCTACGTCATTCCCACGCACGTGGGAATCCAGAACGCGGCACGAAGGCATTGAACCTTCACTGGATCCCCGCGTTCGCGAGGATGACGGTCTTGGCTTGCGGGCAACGCTCATCTCGTAAAACAAGAAACCGCTACGTCATTCCCACGCACGTGGGAATCCAGAACGCGGCAGGAAGGCATTGAACCTTCACTGGTTCCCCGCGTTCGCGGGCATGACGGCTGTGGATTGCGGGCAAAGCGATCATTTTTCGTCGATTTGACAAATTGCCATTTGTGTGCTAGCGTGTAAATGAAGTAGTTGGGGCGGGGAGGCCCCGAACTACTGTTTTGAGTGGGAAGCGTGTCGCACGGGTGGGTGTGACCAACGGGATTGCGGGGAACTTGGGTGATGGCTGGTAAAGGCGACGTTGGGAGCGGAGCTATTGGGGTTCCGCGATTGTCGTCCTCCGTGGTGTGGACCAGCGTATCTGTTTTTCCTTTCTCTGTTGACCTGTGGGAACAGGTGTCCTTCTTGGAAGATGTATTCAAGCCGGATCGCGACAGGTGTATCTGTATTTCTTTTCGATTCCGGTATAAGGTTTCATCAGTGTGCCATTCCTCGCAGAACGACACGCGATATTCAGCGGAAAGGGAAATGTAGTGTTTGACCATGCAAGAATAACCCGAGGTGCCCGTTTTCTTTCTCTGCCGGTAAAAAAGGAAGTGACTACGCAAGTGAATTTGGATGCAAGGGAGTGTGTACTTGTGCGGAGGCCTATCATGGGCTACCCGATGGGCATCATTTGTATGGTCTTAGTTCTTGGTGTGTGTGTTTCAGGCAAGGCCGTGGCGGGGCCGGTATTTGGCACGCAATTCACGGATGAGAGCTATACCGTTGAACACAACGGAAGCGAGACCGACAACAACGTATGGGCAGTCTACAACAAGGGAACTACAGGGTCCGTCTTGACCTTCTCGTTGTCCGAAAGCTGTAGTTGGCTATCACTGTCCCCGAGTTCAGGATCGATTACAAGGCCATCCGGCCCGTGGGGGGAGAAGGAGATTGACATCAACATCAATGCGGCGGGGCTAAGTTCTGGAAGCTACTCATGTACCGTTGCCCTGACATCAAACGATCCCACATACCCCGGACCTTACTATGCGGATGTTGACATAACTGTTCAGGCACCTCCACCTCCTGAAGCCAACTTTGGAACCAATCACAAGAATGATGAAAGGGACGTGCCTAATGGGGGGAGTCATGCGGAATCCAACTACTGGAGAGTGACGAATTCTGGAGATGCTGGGTCATCATGTGATTACACTTATACGAAAAGCTACAACCCCACGGGAACGAACTGGCTGACCATTAGCCCATCGTCGGGTACTCTTGCCCAACCTAGTGGCACAACGGTGCAGCATGATGTTGATCTGATTTATAATGCTGCGGGACTCGTAGCTGGAGACTATGTTTGTACGGTCCAATTGGAATCCAATGCCCCAAATGTTGTCGGACAAACATTTCCTGCTACCGTCACAATGCATGTAGATGCTCCTCCGGGACCCGATTGGGATATTCTTAATGTTGATCTCTCGGATTTTGGGCCATTCGAACCTGGTACACCAATCACCTGTGATGTTCGCATTAAAAATGTTGGAACCCTTGTCGCTCCGGCATCACGCTTAAAAATACGGTCATATGATTACGATACCGGAAACGACGAACGAATTTTCTTCGCGGACGTTCAATCATTGTCAGTGGAACAAGAAGTCGTTGTTCCAATAACGACCTTTGTTGGTTCCCACACAACTAAACTCGCTATTACGAACACGGTCAATGCCGATGCTCTGTCCGAGCGAAGTTCCGCAAACAACACAAATACATGGTACATACTCTCCATTGGCGACAGGAACACCAGCAACGAACGCCTCTTCGGCGACGTGAGTGAAAAGACTGGGACCAGTAACGATCCTGTCAACACGGCTTCAGGAAACTTTACGCATGAGGAAACTGACTTTTCGGCGGTCGGAGTTGCCGGTGATGTTGTGTTCGCACGTTACTACAATAGCCTTTCTACGGATGTTGGGACTCTTGGCTTGGCTTGGCGGCATTCGTTCCAGTACACCATGGACTTGAGCGCTTCTTTCCAACCTGGCATCGTCTATCCAGATGGCCGCTCGGAATATTGGAGTGAGGATAGCGGAAACTACAATCCATTGTTCCCTGGCGTACTTACAAAACTGGAGAACCTTGGAGGGAGTTGGAGAGCAACCCAGAAAGACCTTACGATCCTGAACTTCGATTCTGTCGGCAAGATTACGTCGATGGTCGACAAGAATGGAAACACGACCGCATTCGCCTATTCAGGCAGCGATTTGTTAAGCGTGACGGATCCTGCGGGACGTGTGCTCAGCTTCACTTACGCATCCGGAAAGCTGTCTCAGGTGGTGGATTGGAGCGGTCGTACGCTCTCCTTCGGCTATTCAGGCCAATACTTGCTCTCCGTCAATGACATCATGGGTGAAGCGATCCAATACGGCTACGACGGGAACGGATACCTTTCGCGGATAACCGATCAACGTGGCATTGTTGTTCTGCAAAATACCGTAAGCGTCCGGTGAAGTACATCTTCCTTCGGATGGTCAATCCGTGCTATTAATCCACTGGTCGGGAAATAGCTGCTCGATTTTCTTGTTTGGGTGGGTTGGGATTCGGCGGAGGAGGTCGCGGAGGTAGGCGAAGGGGT
>JAJRPE010000635.1 GCA_024280935.1 Candidatus Hydrogenedentota bacterium | reverse complement strand
TGACGTGCCTCGTCGGAGAGATTCAACAGCGCCTTGAAGACTACCTGAGTGGCCTCATTAATGGCTATGAGTTCATCGGTTTCGTTCAAGACGGGCATACCATCCTCCATCCCACATATTCTGACTAGACGTAAGCGGGGTTTGATCAAATTCTCTACGATCAAAATAGCAGATCATAGCGAACATTGTCCACGTTCCGAGTACCAAGAACGGATACCGTGTTTCTGCAATCCAATTGTATAGAAAAAAGACACCGAAACCGCGAAGACTTCGGTGCCATGGATAAATGGGATAGTGGGTTGTACTAGACGTTTTTGGGACCAGGATTTGGCACTTCGCCGACGGGGTACTTCATATCGAAGGAAAGCACCTCCGGCACGATGCTCAGATCGGAGTTCAGGGCCTCCTCCCAGGTCAGTTCCATGCCGGTGTAGGCCGACATGCGGCCCATGATGGCGGTCATGGTGCTTTCGGCGCAGCGCACACCTTCGTTAATGTAGGGAGCCTCGCCACGGACAGCGGCCAGGAGGTCCATGTGTTCCTGCACGTAGGGGTTGCGGTCATCTTTGCCCATGTCGCGGCAGGTGCTGCTCCCCTTCGTTCCGACGACGTTTTCCGCCACGCGCTGGGTGCATTCCCGCGCCCAATGACGGCACATGCTGGTCACATGAACACCATTGTCATATTCATAGTCGCACGAGAAGTGGTCCCAGAGATCGCCATAGCGCTCAGGATTCTTCGTCAAGTGCTTCCAGACGCGACCACCTGAAGCGTAGACTTTCTTGGGTGGACCGCCCATCGCCCAGTTCATGATGTCGAGATTGTGAATGTGCTGCTCCACGATATTGTCGCCCATGACCCAGCAGTGGGCATACCAATTCTTGAGACGATCTTCCAGGTCCGACATCCCGGGCTTGCGCTCACGCATGAAGGGCAGGGTGCCATTCCAGTAGGCCTGGCCGGAGAGTATGTCACCAATGGCCCCGTCTTGGAGCTTTTTCATGGTATCTACGTAGGATTTCTGGTGGCGGCGCTGGGTACCCGTTACGATGCAAAGACCTTTTTTCTCTGCCTTTTTGGCGGCAGCGATAAAGCGGCGAATGCCGACCGGGTCAACGGCGCTGGGTTTTTCGGTGAAGATGTGCTTGCCCGCCTCGACGATGGCCTCAATGTGCAGGGGCCGAATGTAGGGCGTGGTGGCGTGAATAATAATGTCCACGTCGGTTTTCAGGATTTCCTTGTAGGATTCGACCCCGACAAATTGCATTTCGGGGCTGACATCGCACTGGGAACTGACTTGCTTGTTGCCGTGGCCGCTGATTTTTTTCAGCGAGTCGGCCAACTGGTAGTCGAGAATGTCGGCCATGGCCACCAGCTTGACGTTGGTGTTGCCTTCGAGGCAGTTGATGGCGGCACCCGTACCACGACCACCACAACCGAGAAGGCCTACTTTGATGGTTTCGCCGTTGGTCGCGGCAACGCCCGATTTCGAGCTGAGAATCGCAGCACTCGCCACGGCGGCTGAAGCCTTGGCGAAAGTTCGGCGGGACACCCCCGCAGTAGATTGGTCTGACATTCGTACTCTCCTGTTTTGAGTCGCATTACAAAAGGCAAGATAGGTTGTCGTCATTCCCACGAAAGTAGGAATCCAGAACGTGGCAGGTGTACATTGCACATCACTGGATCCCCGCGTTCGCGGGGATGACGGTCTTGGATTGTGGGCAAAGGTTACCTTGGGATTATTGCATATGCTCCACCCATTGGAACCCACGCACAGCCGAAACCAGCATAGCATAATCTCCTGCGAAATCAATGTTCATGTTGAACTCTTTGCATGGGGTTCCTGATAGTCCAATCACGCGCTGCCCGTCTTGAGCGTTTTTTCCGAAGTCACATGCTCCATGAGCGCTTCACGGCTCCGGTAAACCGGCTTGAACTTGCGCTGGGTAAAGAGCTTCTCGCCTTGGTCCATGTAGTGGGGCGATTTTGGGTCGCCGCTCTGCCCCCAGGGAATGCAGCTATAGGATTCGATGCCGTCCTTGTGCATGAACATGAGCAGCATGGCCATGGAACCCTTGTAAGCGACGAATTGGCCCGAGCCTTTCTCCGTCTCTTTTACGCCCAGGCTCAATAGGGTCCGAACCCGGTTGCTGCCCTCGCCACCGCCAAAGTCCCCGCCCGAAGCCGGAAACAACTGCTCCTCGCGGCCTACCTTGATAATGTCTCCCCAGGCCATATCGGTCTTCCCATAGATTTTGATCATCTTCTGCCGCGCCTTTTCCAGGATCTTCAACAGGGCGAACTGCTCGTCCAAGGTAATCCTTCGCCCTTCATTGATGCGCCTCATGTCAATTTCATCAATCGCTTCCAGGCGAAAGTAGCGCATGAGCGGCGCGGCATGGCTGTCTTTGTGGTAGCGTCCATCCCAGTTGAGCAGCCGCCCCATGTCAGCGCGGAAGCTTTTGTTCTGCATGCGTTTCTTGCCGGCACCCATGCTGATTTGGCGAAGGGCTTCGATCCAATGGGCGCCGTAAGGATCCGTAATGTCAAAGGCCAGATCGATCGCCTCGTCCCTGGTCAGGCTGTCATCGGCGGCCAAGACCTGCAAGGCCCGGTCGCCCCGGCTGTTTTTCGTGTCCCAAGTGACGTGGTAGATGTAGTCGGGGTAGTTCTCCGGCTGAAGGGGTGAGTTTTCCATCATATTGGCCGGGCTGATATTGCAATTTTGCATATAGCCCTGGGGCGGATTCACGATTTGAACCATGTCCTTCGTGGGATGGATGCCCAGCCATTTTGCCTTCGACGTGTTGCCCGGAACCGGCGAACTCCAATCCCAGCCTTTGGGGCGGATGGGCGTGCGTCCGACGCGAATGTAGGCGATATTGCCATCGCGATCCGCCGACATGAGGTTCTGTTCCATATACTGGTTCATTTCCAACGCCTTCAGGACCCCATGGACATCTTTGGCCAAGAGGGTCTTGTAGCTCTGCTCGTAGAGGCGGACTTCGTCCATATAAGGGGTTGCGCCCACGAGAATGGTCTGCTTTTCCATATCGGGTTGGGAAAAGGCCGGCCCGAGGTGGGTGGTGTAGGTGGGCATAGTGACGGGGTCGCCGCCTTTCACCTGGATAGTTACCGTGCCCAATTGGGCGTCGCGCCATTCCCCGTCGTATTCATACTGCAAGGGGTTGTCGGGATTCAGCTTCATGGCATAGACATCGGCGGTGTCGGGACCGCCCGTAGTCGGCGCCCAACCGAAGTGTTCCGTGTGACCAAAGGCCAACAAGAAGGTCCCCACAAGAAAATAGCCATGCTGCTCGGAAATTGCATCACCGTAGACATTCGCTTCATAGAAGACCGACATGCCCTTCCATGTCAGGTGGGGATCGGTGAGAAGAATGGCACAGCCTTCCGCACTCCGTTCGGGCGAAACGGACCATTCGTTGGAACCCCATCCCAGCGTATTGCCGTCACCGCTCATTTCGTCCCGGATGGTGCCCAGAGGCCAATTCAGAATCATGGCGCGCATGATGGCCAGAGAGTGCCACGGTTTCAGCGTCAACGCGAAGGGTGACACGTTTCCACTTTCGGCCTCGTAGGCCCGGATGCCGCGAATATAGGCCTCTGCCATATCTCGAAGTGGCTTGGGCGCGGTGGGCCAATAGGCCTCACAGCGCTTCGCGTTGCCCACCATCTGCATGATGTAGTCTGATTCAATTTGACGTTTGCCGAGGACTTCGGCGGAGCGTCCTACCGCCGTGCGAATGTTGAGGTAGATGTCATCATGGCGATCAGCAGCCTGGGCATAACCCAGCCCATAGGCCGAGTCCGTATCCGAGGCGCTATAGATGTAGGGCACACCGTAGGTGTCCCGATAGATCGTGACCGATCCTTTTTCCGACTGTGCCCCCGCGTCACTATTGCCAGGCAGGGTTGGCCCCACCATAAGCCACACCATCGTCAGCGCGAATACACGGTACTTCAACATAATCTCTCTCTCCTGTAGGGATAACGGCAGAACGGGACGAAAAATGGCCCGCCAAGGCAACTTGAATTAAAAGGTGACGGAATGAGCGCCAATCGTGCCAATGCTCTGTTTATTGGCACGTCCTTTGGCTTAGTCGACGGTGCCGACGAATCGGCTCATGTGACATCTCCTTTGGGCTAGACCGACCGTTAGGCAGGGTGTGCGATTCCTCCGTGCCTTTTCGGACAGTGAAACAAAACTGATCGTACTCCTTTTGTTCTCTTGGAACCAAATTCAAGCCGCCCGAACCCTGCTGCCAGGTCGGGCAACCAGTCTGGCCCACAGTAAATCAAGGCCTATTTCGCAAATGCCTCTGAGGCTGGATTGGACCCTTAATCCATGGTGTGGCGCTGCCGCCCCGTTATCCGATGGGCACCAACCCCGTTGCTTCAAAATAGAGCGGCGCATTTCATATTGCGACAGGGAGCAGCCAAGCCAAGTACGCGGGCGAAAGAAGCACCCTATTCATAAGTAGTTGTAAATAATAAGGTTGCAACGTCGACCCGGTAGCGCATGCTCCCTTGGCATGGCTTTGGCATTACCTGAGGCAACGAATGCTTGAAGCAACTGCTGCTTCCGAGCGGCAACCAACATAAGGAGAAGAATCATGAGTGTTTTAGTCCCTGTCAAGCGAAACAGCACCCTGTCCTGGCCTGGATTCAGTGATTTGGAACACCAACTGGATCGCATCTTTAACGTCGGCACCGAAGCGGCCTGCCGGGCCACTGGCGCGTGGAGTCCCGCTGTGGACATCCATGAAACTGACGAGGCCTATATCCTGGAGGCAGACCTGCCTGGCCTTTGCCAAAAAGACATCGAGGTTAAGGTCATTGAGGACCGCGTAACCATTCGGGGCACGCGAAGCCACGATGCCGCCGAATCGGAGAAAGGCTACTGGCGGCGCGAACGTTCCGAAGGCGCTTTTGAGCGCAGCTTCCGACTTCAAGGCGGTATCGACGGTGCCAGGGTGGATGCCCGTTTTGAAAACGGCGTGCTGACCGTGAAATTGCCCAAGCCCGAAGAAACCAAGCCCCGGCAAATCGAAGTGAAAATCAGCTAATGGCAACGGCCAGGGCCGGGAACTACGGCCCTGGCAGCCTGATTGCCCCCGTTCCTCTGGTCAACGGAGTCCCCTCGTAGCCTGTCGCTGCGGGGGGATTTCCGTGCCTGAGGCATACAGCGGCAACGCCATGGTGTGTCAACGGCACAGAGGACTTGATCATTCGCCCGGACACCGTAAACTGGAACGTGATGGTCCCCGCACGGTAGCATCGAGATGCTAAACGATAAGGGTTTCCATGTGATTCATGTTACGGAACATATCGTGCTGGGCGACGAGGAAGTGGACGAGCAATTTATTCGTTGCTCGGGACCGGGCGGCCAACACGTGAACACCGCGTCCACGGGCGTGCAATTGCGATTCGACGCACTCAATTCGCCATCGCTTCCAGAAAGCACGCGGCGGCGGCTTCTGGAGCGGAAGGACCACCGCATCACGACGGAGGGCGTGATCGTCATCACGGCCACCGCCTTCCGCAGCCAGAAGGCCAACCGCGAGGATGCCCTGGCCCGGCTTATTGCCATGATCCGAGGCGCGGCGACCCGCCCCAAGTTTCGCGTCAAGACCCGGCCCTCCCGCGCAGCCAAAGCACGGCGCATCGAGGGGAAGAAGCGGCGGGGCAACCTGAAACGAACACGGGGCACGGTGCGGGGCGATGATTGAGGGGCGGAATAGGTGTGCCTTACGCTGCGAAATCCGTTACAAGAAACCAGATAGCCCACGTCATTCCCACGCACGTGGAAATCCAGAACGTGACAGGTGAACATCGTACTATCACTGGATCCCCGCGTGCGCGGGGATGACGGTCCGGGGTGTGGCCGAAAGCTCACCTTGGTTCTTGTCGCGCCCGGTGCATTTCGTGGTAGAGTGGTGTGTTGCACGATTTCGGTTGCCCGGGTCGCACAAATGGGAGAGTATGATGCGTTATATACTGGCTTTGTTATTGGTTGTTTCCGGGGTGATGTCGGCGGCCGATTTGCCGGAGAAAACCGTCGTTCTCACCTTTGACGACGCGGTGAAATCTCATATTACCGTCGTGGCACCTGCCCTGAAGGAACGGGGTTTTGATGCCACTTTCTTTATCTCCCAATTGTGGATGGACGACCCGGAGCATTTCCTCTCGTGGGAGGACGTGGGAACCCTTCACGAGATGGGTTTCGAGATTGGCAACCATACCTGGACCCATATCGGGGTTGGGGGGCCGCGATCCGCGCTGTTGCTGGAGGGGGAGCTGGCGCTGGTGGAGCACGCGCTGAAGGGGGTGGGCGTGCCCAAGCCGATTTCCTTCGCGTGGCCAGGCAACAGCTTTTGTATCGAAGGGGTGGCGGTGCTGGAGAAGGCGGGCTACAAACTGGCGCGCCGCGGAATGCAGCCAGAATTGCCCTATGGGAAAATTCATCTGGGCCCACGCTATGAACCCGAACGCCATCACCCCCTGCTCATTCCCACCACGGGCGATGCCTATCCCGACTGGACGCTGGATCACTTTAAGACGTTGGTACACAGCGGAAAGCCCGGTCAGCCAGTCATTTTGCAGTTCCATGGTGTGCCCGATATCACCCATCCCTGGGTACACACGCCGCCAGAACGCTTTATCGAATATATGGACTACCTGAAGGCCGAGGGCTTCAACGTGATCGCCATGCGCGACTTGTTGCCGCTGGTGGAGGCCAATCCCGAGGCGAAAAGTATGCCCGCCGCCCATTATCCCCTGCCCAAGGGCGGCATTCTGGGCTTTCCACCGGAGGTGAACGCAACGCGGGCCGATCTTCGGTTCTGGTTGGAGAACATGCTGGTCGATCATGGCTATTCGCTGGAGGAGGCCGCGCAGGTGACGGGGTGGGATCTGGAAACGGTCACGCAGGTTGCCAAGGCCGTTCTTTCTGATTTGCCTGAGCGAGATTTGACCGCGTCCTCGACGCTCAAGATCCTGCCCTATCCCGGTGGACGCCATCCGCGCATCGGTTTCTTGGATGGGGCCATTGCGCCGCACCGGGGCACGAAGGCGAGCATCTTTTCGCCGTGGCCCGATGGCGGCTATGTGGTGCTCGATGTTCCCGAGGCCATCTGGCAGGAGCATGAACTCATCTACCTGGCCCACACAGATATTCCGACCTATTGGGACAAACAGAATGTCCGGATCGAGAATATCGATTGGACACGAGAAGGGCCGGGGCTGCATTTTGCGCGGACTTTGCCCAACAACGTGTCCTTTGGTGTGGAACTTGCGCCCGGCGAAATGGTGGTGGATGTGAACCTGTGGCTGGAGAACGGCACGAAGGAAATCCTCACGGGATTGCGGGCGCAGGTATGCGTCATGCTCAAGGAAATGCCGGGCTTCGCCGCGCAGAGCAACGACAACAAGACCTTCGATGCGCCGGTGACTGTCATACACAACGAGGCGATGTCGCGGTGGATCTTGGTCGCCTTCCAGAATATCGACCGCTGCTGGGGAAACCAGAAATGCCCCTGTGCCCATGCGGATCCTAAACTGCCCGACACGGCCTCCGGCGAGCGGTCCTCGGTGAAAGGCCGCATCTGGTTTTATGAAGGTGCGGACGTAGAGACGCAGCGTGCGCAAGCCAAGGCATGGGCGGCGCTGTAGGGACTGACGCGGACCAAGCGCGTCAGATACACGGAAGAGCTTGGTTTTACAGACTGTATCTCTTGAAACAAGGGCCGCTCCAAGGTCCGTGGCTGTCCTGTCGTTGGCGTGCGAACCATCGGTTTTTTTCTCTAACTACGGGACAGCCACGCCCGGTAAAAGTGTCTGCCGTTGCGCCAAGAGTATTCTTGGAAGCCCCAGTGAACGAAAATACACCACGCTACTGGGGCGCGTCAGTCCCTGAGAACCGTGTTGCTACCCAAGCTACAGCCGGTCAGTGAGCCAGGGAATGGCGTCGGCGACCCAGTCCACGGGGAGTTTGTGTTCCGAGTCATAGAGGACGAGGCGGGTGTTTCCCTTGGGAAAGAGACTGTAGAGGATCTTGGATTGGGCCTCGTTGCAGAGGGGGTCTTCTTTGCCCTGAGCCATCATGAAGGGGCGGTCGCCGATGGCGTGGACGTAGTTGGCCGGATTAAGGATGGGATCTTCCTGCCAGGAGACGGGCACGACGCAGCCGACGCTTGCCTTGATGCGCGGCTCTACCGCTGTGAGGGAGACGGCATGAAAACCGCCCATGCTGTAGCCCACGATACCGATGCGGGCCATGTCGATGTCGCTTCGGGTGGCGAGATAATCGATGCCCCGGCGGTAGTCGCGAATGGTTTGGGTGATGATATCGCGGAGGGTAAAGTAATTCTTTCGGGGTGGCGCGTTGGGGTCTTCATAGAGATTCACGACGTGATAGTCGTTTTCCGCGATACGGTCGCCGTGGGCCTGGGCATCCAGGGCAAACACGGCATAGCCCGCTTCGAGGAGGGCCTTACGTGCGTTTCCGCCGCTGAGGTAGCCACCATCCTTCCACCAGCTTTCTTTTGAACCCGACCAGCCATGGATGAGGAGCACGCAGGGCGCGGATGCCTGGGCGCCTTTCGGAATTTCGAGATAACCCGGCACCATCGCACCGCGCACACCACGGAAGACGATTTTTTCGCGTATGCTGGCGTTGTACTCTTTGCGCTCAACGATGCGATCCTCCAGGGGAATCGTGGCATCGTAGTCGTAAAAAGAGGTCAGGAGGCCCTGGGCTTCGGCGCCCAATACGGGCGGCGCGGCGGGGGACTCCGCCGTAGCGGTGAGGATGGGGATGAGGGCGGCAAGCAGGAGGAAAGTGAGTTTTTTCATGGTCTATGGTCTTCCGGATCGTTTTTTCGCAAGTGCGCATGGCGCGAAAAGCGCATGTGGTTTTTCATGTACTGGGAGCGCAGGGGGCTCGCCTACATCGCTGGCTCTGTGTGTGAAACTATTCGTGCGACGTTGTTGCACAATAACAGGCGAGACACCCGCGCTCCCACTTTTCGAGATTGTATTTGGATCTGGATCGCTGTTTTTTCATCGAATTTCAGCGAGCATAAAAGGGACAGACTCGCGCCCACCGCGTCCGCCATTGGGCTGAATGCGGATTGGCGAGCTGCGTGCTGTGGGCAGGGAGGTGAGCGTTAACGTGCGTCCCGGTGGCTTTGGGAAGGAGCCGTCTTGTCAAACTGGCAGCGCGCACCGTGCTTCACCTGCCTTCGACACGGGCCACGCGGTGCGTTCCCCTGCGGTCCATCGCCTATGCGGTGATACGTCCCTGCGGGAACTCGCTAGCGTCTGTGCTGAAGAGGCACCATGGGCTGGGCGAATGGAATTTGAAAGACTGTCTGGCACAGAGGGAATATAAATAGCAACGAAGAAACCTTGGGGTTGGCTCCACGACACAAAAAGCCCCCCGGCGTGCTCGCCAGGGGGCTTTTGGATTTCGATTGTTCTACGAAGCAACTAACAGGGCAGTTCCCAGCCTTTGCGGTATTCCTTGGAGATCAAGGTGGCCGCGTCTTTGTCGTTGGTCACGCGGCCTTTGACCGCATTCCATTCGAGCTTCTTGCCGGTGCGGACTGCGAGATTGCCAAAGTTGACCATTTCCGTGAAGGGGCCGGCGTAGCTGAAATTGGAGCCGGGCGTGAGCGTGCCCCGGATTCCGTCGATCCAGTTCTTGGCGTGGTTTTCGCCTTCCACGCGGGGAATGGTCTGGGCAGGACGCTTATAATCAGCCATCCTTGCGGCAGGCAGCAAGCGAGCATCGCCGCCGTAGGTGCCCGCCGTGAGGATGCCATCGCTGCCCAGGAAGAGCGAACCATTGCTGCCGCCGCCAAGTTCCTCACCCTCAGGGACACCTTCGGGCCGGGGAATCGGCAGCTTACCGTCGTACCAGAAAACTTCCACGGGGGGCATATCGCCACGGGCCGGAAAGCTGTACTTGATGATGGAGGAATTGGGCGCGGTCTGCTCCGTGTTGCCGTCCTGTTGGACCAGCTCCACCGTGAAGCTCTTGGCATCAACGAGTCGGAGGGCGCGGTAGGGCGCATCCATGATGTGGCAGGCCATATCGCCGAGTGCGCCACAGCCAAAGTCCCACCAGCCACGCCAGTTAAAGGGCGCGTACTTTGCATTGTAGGCCCGGGTGGGCGCGCTTCCGATCCAGAGATCCCAGTCCATCGTTTTGGGAACGGGTTCGCCCGGAAGGGGGTCTTTGATCCCTTGGGGCCAAACAGGCCGATTGGTCCAGGTGTAAACCTTTTGTACATCACCAATGGCCCCGTCCCAGAGCATCTCGCACAGTTCACGGACACCATTGCCCGAATTGCCCTGGTTGCCCATCTGGGTAACCACGCCGGTTTTCTTGGCCAGATTGGTCAGGAGGCGGGCTTCTGCGATGGTGTGGGTCAGGGGCTTCTGCACGTAAACATGCTTGCCCAGATTCATCGCCATGTAGGCGGCCGGCGCATGGGTGTGATCCGGGGTGGAGATGGTCACCGCGTCGATCTCAGGCATTGCCTCCAGCATCGTGCGGTAGTCTTTGAACTGCTTGGCGTCGGGCAGCTTGTAGAAGGCTTCGCCCGCACGGTTCCAGTCGGCATCCGCCAGCGCGACGATATTTTCGTTGAGGGCGTGGCAATTCATGATGTCGCTCAGGCCCTTGCCGCCCGCGCCGATGGCCGCAACGTTAATCTTCTCGTTGGGGGATATCTTCTTGGGAACGACACGGGCGGTATTCATCGTCGTGCAACCGGACAGTGCGACCGCCGTTGTCGTGGAGGCGGCCAGAAAGGCACGCCGAGACATATTGGATTGACTCATTATATTGATTCCTCTGGTGAAAACTCGAGCGAGGCGGGGCAATACCCCGTCGTGAAACATTGATCCCGCCTATGGTAGCGGATTTCCGCAGCAGAATCCATTTCAGGGTATGGGCTTGGTGAAACAGTTCGCCCGCCCGCTTGAATTCAGGTTAACCGCTTCCGTATCCAAGCGGGGCTTCTTCGGCAATCGAGAACAGCGCACACGACCACCATCTCTCCATCCATCCGATAGAACACAGCATACGGAAACCGCCGAGATAGCATTCGGTGATATCGACCAAAATATTTCGGATGAATCCCTCCATTAAGCACGAGCGAATCGATGTCCGAAAAAAGTGTGTCGAGGAAGTAATCTCCCACCTCTGGGGACTGATCCATATAGAATTGATGCGCGGCGACAAGATCCTTACTTGCGGAGCGAAGGATCCTGAGCTTCACCCCAACCCGCCCCGGATGCGCCGCTTCGCCACCTCCCAATCCTCCAACACATCCTCGCCACGGGCCAACGCCCCTTCCCGCTCTTGCAAGACCTGTTCGTGCCATGGAGGGGAGGGGACATCATCCTCGTGCTGGCACAGATTGTCCCATAGTATTTCCATGGCCTGAAGCTTTTCTTCGACCGACATCTCATCCACGTGAAAAGGTATCATACAGACTCCAATCGTGCGGCAGACTACTGCGACGAAGCACACACCGTACTGTAGTGTACACCAAATTGAATGGATTTCACGAAGGTCCCGAAAAGATCGAGGCAAATAATAGTCCCGCGAAGTCGATGGACAAAAAGGCCACGCCGACTTATCCGGCCTATTCTACATTCTAAATTCACTATTCTAAATTCGCTATACGGGAAGGCTCCAGCCGTTGTGGTATTCCGTGCTCAACAGGGCGGATGCCGCCGGGTTGTCCTTAATGGTCCCCGAAGCAAACTCGTATTCCACACGGGTTCCGGTTTTGAGGGCGATATTCCCCGCGAGCACCATCTCGGTGAATGGGCCGGCGTAACTGAAATTGGAACAGGCGGGCGTGCCGCCTTTGCACGCTTCGATCCAGTTTCGGTAGTGGGAACCCCGCACCCGTGCCAGGGTTTCTTCCGGCTTGGTGTAGTCTTTCATACGCGCATCGGGCAAGAGCCGCGTCTTATTGCCATAGGTGCCTGTGGTCAACACACCCTCGCTTCCCACCAGGATGGATCCATTTTCACCATTTCTTCCGTCGCCCATCTTGTCCCCTTTGGGCACACCCTCGGGGCGCTTTGGCATCTTGCCGCCGTCATACCAGAAAAAGTCCACGGGCGGCAGGCCGCTGCGGGCGGGAAAGCTGTACTTGAGCACCGATGCCGTCGGCACCTGAACGTCGGTTTTTCCTTCCTGCTCCATCGTCTCCACCGTGAAGCCGGGCGCGTCGCCCAGTTTCAACGCCCAATAGGCCGGGTCCATAATGTGGCACGCCATGTCTCCCAGGGCACCACAGCCATAGTCCCACCAAACCCGCCACTTGTTCGGGTGCAAAATTTCGCTGTAGGGACGACGTGGCCCCGAACCCAGCCAAAGTTCCCAGTCCATGCCCTTGGGAACGGCCTCGCCCTTTTCCAGCAAGGCGGGATCGCGGTGCCAGCGCCCGCCGGGGCGATCCGTCCACGCATGGGCCTCGCGCACCTCGCCAATGGCGCCATCCCAGAATATCTCGCAAAAACGCCGCGTTCCTGAACCGGAATGGCCCTGATTGCCCATCTGGGTCGCCACGCCCGTCTCCCGGGCCACCCGGGTCAACATCCGCGCTTCGGCGACGGTGTGGGTCAAGGGTTTCTGAACATAGACATGCTTTCCGAGCATCATGGCCGTATAGGCCGCCGGGGCGTGGGTGAAATCCGGTGTGGAAATGGTCACCGCGTCAATTTCGGGCATTTTATCGAGCATAACGCGAAAATCTTTGAACTTCTTCGCATCCGACAGCCGATAGAAGGCCTCGCCGCCACGCTCCCAGTCTACATCGCACAGGGCCACTACATTTTCCTTGCGGCAGTTCATAATATCGGTCAGGCCCTTACCGCCCACGCCAATGCCCGCCACATTCAGTTTTTCATTCGGCGAGACTTTTCCCGGCACCACCTTGGCGTCATTGGCCCGGATGGTGGTCGTGGCGAGGAGCGCCGTCGTCGTGGAAGCGGCCAGAAAGGCGCGGCGGGTGAGATCGGTGTGCTTCATGGGGGAAGAATCCTTATGAATTTGGGGCAAAGCTATTCTGTTGGACACGGCAAAGGGGGCCTGTGGTTTCAGCGGCTGGGCCGACAAGAATGCTACCCGGTCATAGTAACGCGGTGCTCGTTTGTGAGCAAGGCCCCGTCATTGATTTTATGGGGTATACGAATGCCATCGCCATCAGGCATTACGCCACTTGTAGTACGTGCGTCGGCTTTAGGACTGCGTCTGTAGAAAGTAGGACATCCGTCCCGGTTGTCTCGCGAGGTGACAGCCTCGTTCTTCATTAATTGCGTGCTTTTGGGAGTGCTCGCCCTATCCGGCGTGTGCAATTGACTTTTGCAGAAAAAGGCCGTGAACGGCCTGTGACAACCGGGACGGATGTCCTACTTTCGCTTGAGGCCGCTTTTCGCCCAATGCCCCTTTTGGGCCTACCCGTGGCACCCGACGTGAGTCGTTACGAAAAAGCGTCAAACCCAATTCCACCGGGTCAAAAAGTCTAAGCAGAGAATAACACATCATAAACTACGAACTTTTTCGTTGACATTACGAAAAAATTCGTATAGGATGAACTCGTTCCCACGCTCCGCTTGGGAATGCAGATCCCGGAACTCTGCTTCGGAACTCTGCTTCGGAAGTCTCGGAGAAGACACCTCGGGTTTGCGAAAAGGCTGGGAAGCGTGGTGAGTCCGTTACGCAGAGCGTAACAACACGCATTCCCATGCAGAGCATGGGAACGAGGAAACAAGAAGATTCTCGGGCGACGGATGATAAGGACCATAGGTCTTGGTTGTGGTCCGGCCACTTTACGAAAGGCGAGCGCATGGGTGATGAATCCAGGAAGGGGCCTACCAAATCGGAGCTGGCTATCTTGCAGGTCTTGTGGGAGGTCGGCCCTGCCACAGTGAATCAGATCCAGGCGGAACTTCAGAAGACACGCGCCATTGGCTACACCACCGTCCTCAAGTTGCTCCAGCTCATGCTGGAAAAGGACTTGGTGACCCGCGATGAGGCGGCGCGCAGCCATGTCTACGCGCCGAAAGAAAAACAGGGGGCGACCCGAAAATCCCTGGTGGCCGATTTGGCGGCGCGCGCATTCGGCGGTTCCACCGCCAAGCTCGTGATGCAGGCCTTGTCGGAGGAATCACTGACCGACGATGACCGGGCGGAAATTGAAAGCATTTTGAAGCAAATGCGGGAGAAGTAACATGGGGTACCTCGTTGATTTTGTGGCCTTGCCAGTCGTTCAGGCACTGGGTTGGGCGCTACTGCATTTTTTATGGCAGGGGACTATTCTGGCGTTGTTGCTGGCGGGGCTTCTGGCCCTGCCAGCCCTTCGCTCGCCCCGGATTCGCTACGCCCTGTGCCTGGTCGTGCTGCTGGCGATGGTCGCGGCACCGCTACTCACGGGATGGGTGGTCTATGAACCCACCCATAGCGACGTGGCCCTTGCCCAAGTGGCATCGGTGAGCACGCCAGAAAATGGAGCCACCGATATCCCTGTGAATCCGGGGGGTATGGAGGAGACCGAGAACCCCGTAGCCCACCCAGCGAAATCGGGGATGACGAAGGAAATAGGCGAGGAAAAACCGGAGCCGACGACCAACCTGCGGGTCTACACGCCCAGTGTGCCGCCGCGCAGCCTCTCCCAGAACGCCCTGCTGCACTGGAAAATACAACGCGATCTATTGGCTCCCTATGTCCCTTGGGGCGTGCTGGCCTGGTTCGCCGGAGTCTTTTTTCTGTCCTTTTACAACGCGGTCGGTTGGGTGCTCGTTCAGCGATTGAAGACCCAGGGCGTGGTGCCGGTGCCCGCTGCGGTGGTGGACCTGCTTGAAAGGCTCCGCGCGAAATTGGGCATTCGCCGGACGGTTAGCTGCTTGCAGTCGGCGCGGGTCTTGGTCCCGGCGACCATTGGCTGGTTGAAGCCCGTCGTTCTCTTGCCCGCCAGCACCCTGCTAGGCTTGGACATGGCCCAGTTGGAAGCGATCCTCGCCCACGAACTGGCCCACATCCGCCGCCATGACTATCTGGTGAATCTGCTGCAAACCAGCGTGGAAACTGTGTTGTTTTACCATCCCGCCGTTTGGTGGTTGTCCCGCCGGATTCGTTTGGAGCGCGAATTGTGTTGCGACGACCGGGTGGTGGCCCTGTGTGGCAATCCTATTGTGTATGTAGAAGCCCTGGCCAAGGTGGAGGCGCTCCAGCGGGTGCCCAATCTGGTCTTGGCGGCAACCGGGAGCAATCTAATGTTAAGAATTCGTCGTCTGGCCCAATCACCGACCGGTCCCCAAACACGCATGAGCAAGACCCTGTTAAGCCTGATCATTCTGCTGGGTGCCAGTGCCGCTATGTTCGGACCGATGCTGCCGAAGCTCTTTGCCCAGACCAGCAACGAAGCACCGGGTGCGCGCACCATTGCCTTCCCGGAGTGGTCCATGGGCCAGTTGATGATTCGGCCTTGGGGCAGTGGCTTGCAGGACAACTGGGTGGCCTATCAGCCTGCCATGGGCACCGTGCAAATCCCCGAAGGCACGGAAGTCCAGTTGGTGATGGACAACAATGCCGTGACCGACCTGAGTCCCCTGAGTTATTTGGCCGTCCAGGATCTGCAATCCATCAATTTCCGGCGCACGGAAATACAAGACGACCAACTCGCCTATATCGAGGGGCTGGAACTGCGCGAACTCAATTTTGAATTGACACAAATCTCCAATGAGGCGCTCCAGTATTTCGATGATATGACTACGCTGGAGAGCCTGTCGGTCGGGCGGACCAACGTCAACAATGAGGGTATACAACATCTGAGCGAGC
>JAJRPE010000634.1 GCA_024280935.1 Candidatus Hydrogenedentota bacterium | reverse complement strand
GGGGCCCATGCGGAGGCAGCCCCGGCGCGGACAGCGTAGTTTGTATTCCAGCGTGACCGAATGGCCTGGCATGAGAAAGGCCAGTTGTTTGTTCTGCCCGACCCGGGGGAAATCCTTGGGGTGGTAGTCTTCGATGAATATCCAGGGAATGGGCCAGCCCCGCTTGTTTTCCACCACGACCGTAACCGTGATTTGTTCGCCCTGGAGCACCGTGTCCGTTGAAATGGTGCGGGTGCAGTCCAGCCCCGAGAGCCAGGCCAGGGAGGAAAAATGGGCCAGCCCCACCAAGAGGAGGAACGTATAGACCGCGAAGGCCATATAGGGACTCTGTAGCAGAAAGGCCACCGCCAGGGCCACGCCACCGAGTACAAACCAAACATGATTGTTCATAACCCCATGATACCACGCAGTCCGAAGAAAGCAAAACCGTATTGCTGTATATTCCATATTTGTAAGCGTTCACCCCATGTTTCTTGTTGGCGAAGCCAACGTTTTTATGTTCCCCTCCTTGGAGGGGGTAGGGGTGGGTTGAGTGTTCGGGTGAGAATTAACCCACCCCCAGCCCCTCCGAGGAGGGGAGCCTTTTCGGCTCCCTGAACGCTTACCCTTAATTTTTCCCACAAAGTGCCCAAAAGGAGCATAAGGAGCATAAGGAGCATCAAGGGTGCCACCCTCACACGCAGCCGGTTCCCGGCTAAGTTTGCGGGTGTGGGTTTGCGGGAGGTGTCTTGGGTTAGCAGTTGGGATGTAGCGTGTGTTGCAATGCTCCTGGGGTCTCACTTCTTGGTGTTGAGGTAGTCTGGTGGCCCGCACCCGCAAGCTCCCCCGCTTCGCTCCCCCGCGTGAGGGTGGCACCCCTGCTTCCCTCCTGGGAGGGGTTAGGGGTGGGTTGTGGGCAAAGTCCACGTTGGAGAGTACATTCTCCATTTACAATTCCAAATTCACTATGCACATCGCTATAATGGCATCAGTAACCAAGGAGCGGCACCCCATGAACGAAATTCAGCCCCGCGATCCCAACACGGCGGTGGGCGAAGCCTTGCCCCAACGCGCCCCGGAGCCAACGCCGGCCCCTGCTGCGGGCGGCGCGAAACGTTATCTGGCACCCTTGCTTTTGGCATCCATCGCACTGGTGATCAATCTGCTCGCCTTTCTCACACCTGACCCGGCAGCGCCCACCCCCGAAGCCGCCATGGTCCAGACCGAGATGTCCGCCGAGGACAAGATCAAAGCGGCGGAACAGCTCAAAGCCGCCGGTGACCAGTTTTACGAAGAGGGCTACGCCTGGCTGAACGACTACGATTCCCTTCAGGCGGCCCACGCATCCTACACCAAGGCCTGGGGACTCATTACCAACCAGGAGTATCCCGCAGGCGGGCGCGAGGAAGACCTCATCGTGGATTCCATCCAGTGCAGTATTCTCCAGTCGCACTTGCGCATTCGCCTCCAAACCCTGGAGGAGACCTTCAAGCGGAACGACAAAATCATGGAGTATATCCCATGAGACCGAATCCATTACTTTGCTGCACCGCCGACTTTCGAGTCCCCAAAAAGAGCGGTGTCGGACTCGTCATTCCCGCGAACGCAGGAATCCAGAGTGCGGACGCAGTAGACTTGGAACAGCTACTGGATCCCCGCGTTCGCGGGGATGACGACATGCGGACAGGGTGGCACAGGCGTCTCGCCTGTGATGGTCACAACGTGACCAAAATAGCTATGCTGCTCCCGCCGTACACCGCCAGTGTCGGCGAAGTGCGCTCGGAACGCCTATCGCTTCCCTTCTTTTGTGGGGATGACGACATACTCCCCTCCTTGGAGGGGCTGGGGGTGGGTTGTTTCGGTTGCGCGCAATGCCTTAACCCACCCCTACCCCCTCCAAGGAGGGGAATAAACACGTTCTGCGAGACACGGTCATGAGTACTGAAAACACCACCACCGCACTCCCCGGCCCGGCACCCGCTCCGCATCCCAGTCCGACCCTCATCGCCGAGAACCGCTTCGAATGGACGACCTACGCGGTGGGCTGGCTCCTCATGATCTCCGCCATTGCCCAGCTCACCCTGCGCTCAGGAATCTGGATTTATCACGGTCACCTCGTGCCTGCCACGATTCTCACCCTTATCACCGTGGCCTTCCTTTTTTTGCTGCGGCCGCGCCTGGGTTCCTTCTACGAAATTCCCGCCGTTATATCGGCCTTCGTGATTTTCGTTACCGCGCTTATGGGGCTGACCCACGTCCTCGGCAACCAGGGAGACTGGCCCCTGGCCCGCCTCTACCAATCCCTCCAGGGCGGTGTGATAGAACTTCTCAGCAAGTTCGTCGGGGAAGGAACCGCCACCATCGGCACCAGCCCCCTCTATCTTCTCTGCGCCTTTATCCTGCTTATTTCCTTCGCCTACCAATCCTATAAGGGTTTCATTCTTTTTATCAGCCTCCCCCTGCTCTATGGCCTCTATCCCTGGGACATGGGCATCATCACCGCCTACCTGCTTTGGTTCGCCGGGTTCACCCTGCTCTCGCGCGATACCCTCTACCTGCCCCGGGCCGTCGAAGAACGCCTACCCCTCCGTCCGTCCCTCCGTGACATGCTCCTCGAAGTGCGCCAGCGCCCCCTCACCGAACGGGAGGTCCTTTTCTACCTTGGCGGCACCCAGACGGGCGGCGTGCCCCCGGCCCACGTCACGGCGGAAATAAACGCCCTCGCCGACGCCGGCCTCCTCGAATACAGTCGCGACACCGGCAAGGTCTACGCCACAAAACTCCTCGAACAAAGCTACCTCCCCCAACCCGTCGCGAATATCATCGAAATGCTCAGCAGCCTCGCGGGGTACGCCATATTTTTGTTGGCGGGGGCCTATTTCCTCATGCCCTACGACCTCCTGCCCGAGGGGATTGTTGGCCCGATTGGGTATCTGGATGACCTGGTCATGTTGGCCTTGGGGAGTATGCCCGTGGGTTCCCAGTTGCTGGGGAAGGTGAAAGGGATGATGGGGCGGAAGGGGAGTTGAGTGGATAAGTTATACGATTGCGAGGATTCAACGAGCACAGTATTCTCTGCATCAAGATTGTGGCCCGACGGTCTCCAAGACGCGCTTTGGTCTTTGATCCTTATTCGTTGAAAGGCGAGGGTATGCTCAAACAAATCGGAAAGATACAGCGAATGAGTGAGATTCAGTTTCCTAAGTTAGAGGTTGTGCAACTCACCGGCGAGGAAAAATTTATTGAGGGCGAAGCTGCGCAGCCCTTCGGTGCCCTCGAATTCTGGCGCTGGATGGGGTCAGATCTTGTCAACAACGCCATGCGGGGTGTTTTGGCCGAGTTCATCGTGGCCCAGGCCATGGGGTGTGCGAAGGGTGTCCGCGTGGAGTGGGATGCCTACGACGTGGAAACGGCAGATGGTCTGGCCATCGAGGTGAAGTCGGCGGCCTATTGTCAGACGTGGGCGCAGAAGAAGTTGTCCACCATCAGTTTCGACATTGCGCCCAAAGAGCCTGACAATATTGCGGGCAACAATAGGAGTCAGGGGCCCCTACGTTCTGCGGATGTGTATGTCTTCTGCGTGTTGAAGCACCAGGACAAGGCGACGCTCGATCCGTTGAACTTGACTCAGTGGGATTTCTACGTACTGCCGACTCGAATTTTGAATGAGCGGGTTCCGATGCAGAAGTCCATCGCCCTTTCCTCGTTGCTGAAACTCGGCCCGCGTAAGGAGAGCTTCGAGACTTTACGGGAAGCGATAAGGGCTACGAACGGTAGGGATTGATTGTGTGCCCGTGCCGGTGGAGTTCCGCTTGAAGCTTCCCCGCTGTTCTGCTACCGCAAGCCCACGTGCCCCAGGTGGTGCTGGATGAGGGTGAGGCCGACCATGGCGGCCATTTCGGCGCGGTAGGTATAGTCGCCCAGAGAAACGGGCATGGCCCCGGCGGCTTCGGCCTGTTGAAGCTCGGCTTCGCTGAAATCCCCTTCGGGTCCCACGATGTAGAGCACGGGCGTGTCGCTGGCGGCTTCGGCGATGGGCACGTGGGGGCCTTCCATTCGCGCAAGGACGGCGCGGTGCTTTGGGCGGGTTTCTAATACGGTCGCCAGGTTATCCGCCACGGTCAGGCGGGGGAGCCAGAGGCGCCCGCATTGCTTGCAGGCCTCGATGCAGAGCCGCTCCCACTTGTCGGGGATGTGCGGCTTCTTTTCGGAGTGGTCGGCCCGGAAAAAGGCGATTTCGGCGGCCCCGAGGACGGTACATTGGCGGACGATTTCGTCCAGGGATTTGTCGCGATGGAGCCAGGCTTGGGCAAGGGTAACTTCGGGCGCGGGCCGGGCGCAGTGAGCTTCGGATTCGATAGCGACGGACACGACGTTCCGGGACAGGGCGCTGATCGCACCCCGCCACTCGGTCCCCTGCCCATTAAAGAGGGCGACGGCATCCCCAACACGTGCCCTGAGGACACGGGTGGCGTGGTGGGATTCCTCGCGGGAAAGGATGGCGTCGCCCGAGGGGTCGAGCGCGTCGATATGGTAGAAACGGTGCAAGTGGGCCATACCCCATGATATCGTAGCGGGGTTTCTGGATTACAGTAGGTTCCCCCTGCGGAGTTTCTTTATGCCCCGATCTATCACGTGCCCTATTAATTGGTTCCCCTCCCTGGAGGGAGTAGGGGTGGGTTTGGGTAGGCGCGATGGCATTTACCCACCCCCGACCCCTCCAGGGAGGGGAGCTTTTCGGAGCCTTGAAGGGGTACTGGTGTTGATGGCGCTTTCATTGTTCCCCTTGGCGTGCGGTCCGGCCGAACCGATGGTGGTCGCGCCAGATGCTACGCCTGCTCCCCCACTCCAGGCCTCCCCGCAGAAGGACGGTCCCTTCACGGTTACGCAGGTCTTCGGGCCGCACTATGCGCCCGGCATGGAAAACAAGGTCCCCGTGACCATGAACTACGGGGGCAGCGAGCCGGTAACGGCCCTGGCCCTTCAGATTAAGTTGCCCCTCGGTTGGCAATTTGGTGGCCTCCAAGACGGAGCCAAGCCCGCCATCATTCCCGAAACCGGGGCCACGGACACCATCACCATGGTTTGGGTTCAAGCCCCGGATTTTCCCGCGACGCTGACGTACACGGTCCGTGTGCCCGATTGGGCCGAAGGAACCCACACCGTGGAAGCCCAAGCCCTCTACCGAAGCTTAGGCGGAGAGCGCCAATCACCGGTCAGCAGGGTGACAGCGAAAAAGGCTCCGCAGAAAAATACCCGGTAGCGGTTGCACGGGTCGGCGTGCCTTTGCTAGAATACCGCCTCTCCGTCTTGGGCTATGTTCGGGCGGAAGACTTCTATATTCTCTCTCATCGGCCACTGCTGCTGCGGTGTTGCTGGTGATCCACCAACTTGATGGAAAGCGTAGTGCCGTGAGCGAACGTACTTTTGTAATGGTGAAGCCCGATGGCGTGGGCCGTCGCCTTGTGGGTGAATGTATTCGCCGATTCGAACAGCGCGGACTGAAGCTGGTGGGTCTTAAAATACAGATCCTGAGCACGGCCATTGCGGAAAAGCACTACGAAGAACACAAAGACAAGCCCTTCTTTGGCGAGCTGGTGTCCTTCATTACTTCCGGTCCCACCGTGCAGATGGTTTGGGAAGGCCCCGACGCCGTGGCGCAGGTGCGCAAGATGAACGGTGCTACCAACTGCGCAAAAGCGGATGTGGGCACGATTCGAGGCGACTATGGCCTCAGTATGCAGAATAACCTTATACACGCATCGGACGCCGTCGATACGGCGGTCCGTGAAATTGGCCTCTATTTTGAGGACAGTGAACTAATAACCTATAGCCAACCCGACGATCAGTGGCTGCTTTAAGATCCCACGTCGGAAACAACAATACAAATAACTTCAGGAGGAAATTCAGTGGCTGGTGGACGTAAAGCGCGTAAGGCGAAAATCAATAAGCATAAGCGCAAGAAGAAACGTCGCAATAATCGTCACAAGACCAAAAAGTAGGGTCTTGTTTCCTCTATAGCTAGCGTGAGCTTTGCTCTCAACGCAAGACCGTCATCCCCGTGAACACGGGGGTCCAATGGCCCTTGCTTTGCTCCTGCCGCGTTTTGGATTCCCACTTGCGTGGGAATGACGTGATGCTTTCTTGTTTTGCAAGAGCGTGCTGCTGAGCATATTGCTGGATATTTTTGACACCCGGCCTCGATTTTTCGGGGCCGGGCGTAGCTTTTTGTAGCCCTTTACGCAAGGTATATGCCCCTATGAGCGAAGAAGAACCACAAATCATCATCGACGAGGGCTGGAAGGCCCAGGTCCAGCGGGAGAAAGAGGTATCGTTGGAAACGACCGCAGAGGCCCCGGAGACGGTGAGTTCACCAGAGGCGTCTGGCGACGAACAGCCCGATGGCGCGTTGGACATGGAGGAGGCCTCTTTTGCCGCACTGGTGGGCAGCATGGCGACGCAGATTATGTTTGCCCTTGGTCTGGTTGCCGATCCCAATAGCGGACAGGTCATGGTGAACCTGGATGCGGCGCGCTACACCCTGGATATCCTCACGGTGCTTGAAGAGAAGACCAAGGGGAACCTTTCTGACGAAGAATTGGAAATGCTCACCCAGACCAGCAGCGAGCTGGAGCAGGCTTTTGCCGTTCGCTTGCAGCAGTTCCAAGAGCAAGCCATGCAGCAGGCTGGCGTGGATCCGGGCAATATTCAGGGCGAATAATCCGCCGGAAAGACTCCCCTCCTCGGAGGGGCTGGGTTGTTGCGGTGGGGCAAGGGTTCTACACACGCCTGAACCCTCCAGGGAGGGGGCATAAGGCGTTGACGTTGTCAACAAACAGGTGCCGAGACCGCGCCCGCTATTGACTCCATCGCAGTCGAATCAGTAGACTCTCTTTGCGCAGACGGATCCGCCGCACCCTGTAACAGTGGCGGCTTCAGTACATACAGTACTGAAAAACGGAAGGGGCTGCGAAACTCCAGTTCAACCATGCAAGTCACCCAGGCGTTTTACGACTTGTTGATGGAGAAATGAATGCTGCGACAATCCTTATGTGCTCTTACTATCCTTCTTTTATGGTCGGGCCTTTCGACCGCAGAGGAGTCGAAGGATAGCCCTGTTACTGCGAACGAGGCGGTTGACGCTTCCGATAATGGAGAAGAAAGCCCCGCACCCGCCCGCGACACGAAGCTGGCCCAGCCAACTCCACCCAGCGAACTCACACTCCGTTATGGTGGCGCGCTGGGCGACGGTGCCATTATCAATATCCGCGACGAGATTCGCCTCGATCTAATCGACTTGGATCCCTTGCGCGCCAGCTTGAGGGGCAATCAGACCAATAAACTTTTTAATCTTTCGCTCCACGAGTGCATATTGATTGCCCTCTCGGAGAACCTCGATAT
>JAJRPE010000633.1 GCA_024280935.1 Candidatus Hydrogenedentota bacterium | reverse complement strand
TGGAGAAGCTCCTCCGCGCCCTCGAAGGTCTGGAGCCAAGCTGGGAACTCATCATCGTCAATGACGGGAGTACGGACAATTGCGGGGAGCAGGTGGCCCGCCTGGCTGAAAAAGAGCCGCGCCTTCACCTCCATAGCTACCCGAAAAACCGGGGACGGGGCTATGCCTTGCGGGTGGGCTTCAAACATGCGCGGGGCACCACCATCATCACGACGGAATCTGACCTGAGCTGGGGGCCTGACATTGTGGAAAAGCTCCTGGAGGGCCTTGACGCGCAGGACAACGACATGATCGTGGCCTCGCCCCACGGACCAGGCGGCCGTCTGGAAAACGTGCCCGCCAATCGGGTCTTCCTCAGCCGCTTTGGTAACAAGATTCTACAGCACGCGGCCCATTCGCCCATTACCATGTTGAGCGGCATGACCCGGGGCTATCGCCGCCGGGTTATTGACGCCCTTTTCCTGGAAAGCGACGGCAAGGAAATCCACCTGGAGATTATTTCCCAGGCCGAGGCCCTGGGCTTTCGCATCGGAGAAATCCCGGCAGTCCTCGCTTGGGCACCGCCCAAACCGGGTGTACCCGCACGTAAGTCCAGCTTTAACGCACCCAAATACATCTACTCCCACATGATGTTCACCTTCGGGCAGGCCCCCTTTCTCCTCATGGGCACGGCAGGGCTCTTCAGCATGTTCCTCGGTTGCATGCTCATGCTCTTTCTGGCGTACCAGTCCATTGTCCACGATATTCTCGCCGGGGGGCGGCCCCTGCTGATCGTAGCGCTGCTGCTCATTGTCAGCGGCGTTCAGTTTTTGCTTTTTTCCTTCAGTGCCGGACAGATTGTTCAGTTGCGGCGGCTGGTCATCCAATTACGCAACAAGGTCATGAATCAGGGGGATGACGATGATTCGTAGTAAGAACGCACTGGGTGTACTGCTGCCCAATCAAAACCGACGTCACTCTTCCATGGGCATGTGGCACAGCCGTCTCGGCTGTGATTTACACAGGCGGGACGCCTGTGCCACTTTCTCTCACCGGTTGGCTTTGCAAACCGCTGTAAGTTTTTTCTCATGAAAGTCCTCACCCAAAACTTCAAGAATGGCGAACTCAGTGTGGACGAATATCCCATGCCCACCTGTCCGGCCAACGGCGCCCTCGTTGCCACCACCTGCTCCGCCGTAAGCCTGGGCACGGAACGTGCCGTTTACCACCTGGCCAAGGCATCGCCCCTGCAAAAAGCGCGCAAGCGGCCCGACCTCGTCAAGCAAGTGTGGAACCGCGCCAAAAACGATGGTCTATTCAACACCATCAGCGTGGTTCGAAACCTTATCAGCAGCCCCGTGCCCCTGGGCTACAGCAGTTGCGGCGTCGTGCTGGAAAAAGGCTACCGCTGCGAAGGCATCGAGGTGGGTGATCGCGTCGCCTGTGCGGGTTTTGAATTTGCCAACCACGCCGAGGTCAACGCCGTACCCCGCATAATGATGGTGAAGATTCCCGAGGGCGTGAGCGATGCCGAGGCCGGTTTTGCCACGGTAGCCAGCGTTTCGTTGCAGGCTCTCCGCCTCTGCGACATTAAAGCGGGCGACACCGTCCTCATTATGGGCATGGGCCTACTGGGACATCTCTGTGCGGCCTTGGCCGATATACAGGGCGCTGTCGTGGTGGGCTATGATCCCGATAATGCCCAGGTCAAATCGGCTTCCGGGTATTGTCCCCGAGGCGCTTTCTTTTCCGACCTCACGACATTGACACAACACAGCAACAACGGACGCGGCGCGGACCACACGCTCATTTGTGCTTCCTCCGGTTCACAGGCCCTCTTCAAGTCCGCCGGGGAGCTCACCCGAGACAGGGGCGAGGTCGTCGTCGTGGGCGATGTGCAAAGCGAACTGCCGCGTCGCCTCTACTACGAAAAAGAGCTTCAGGTAAAATTCTCCCGGGCCTACGGTCCCGGCCGCTACGATGCCGCCTACGAAAAGGACGGGCACGATTACCCCTATGGCTACGTCCGGTGGACGATGCAGCGCAACATGGGCGAAATACTCCGGCTCCTTTCGACCCGACAGTTGGACATCGCGCCCCTCATTACCCATCGCTTTCCCATTGCCACGGCGGACGATGCCCTGAAGCCCCTCTTTGAGGGACAGGGCGGGCGGGCCATGGCCATTGTGCTGGAGTATCCGGGTTTTGGGGCCGAGGACGACAAGCCTATCGCCCTTACACCCACACGGGAAAAGGTACCGGATGCCGATCTCCGCGTCGGTCTCATCGGGGCCGGGCGCTTCGCACAGGGGATTCTCATTCCCGCCTTTCGTAAGGCCGGGGTCACCGCCTTTACCCGAATCGCAACGGGACGGGGACTCTCTGCCGTGAGCGCCGGGAAAAAGTTTGGTGCGTTGGAAGCCGTCTCTGGCCCGGAAGCGGTCATTGACGATCCAAACACCAATGCCCTCCTCATTAGCACCAACCACAGGCAACACGCCGATCTCATTTGCGCGGGACTGGACGCGGGCAAGCATGTCTATTGTGAAAAGCCCCTCTGCCTCAACGAAGCAGACCTGCAACGCATCGAAACCGCCGAACGCGATGGCGAGGGCATTCTCATGGTCGGATTTAACCGGCGTTTTTCCCCCTTCATCACGGCCCTGAAAGACTACATCGTCTTCTCGGATGAACCAGTCCAGCTTCTCTATCGCGTGAACGCGGGTGCGCAGCCGCCCGACCATTGGGTTCACGACGAAGAAGACGGCGGTGGACGCATTATCGGCGAGGTATGCCACTACCTCGATGTGGCCCAATGCCTTATCGACGCGAAACCCGTTTCTGTACATGCCACGTCCCTCTCGGGAAATCACGCGGAATGCACCTACTATGACTCCGTCACGCTGGTGGTGAAATACGCCGATGGCAGTACGGCCACGATTTTGTTTTGCGCCACGGGAAACACGGCCTTCCCCAAGGAATACCTGGAGCTTCACCGGGCCGACAGCAGCGCCTTTTTGTACAACTATAAGAAGCTCATGGGGGCGGGACCGCAGGGCCGCCTTCGTAAACGCGCCTTCTCTCAACAAAAAGGCTTTGTGGAAGAAGCACGGGCCTTTCGCGAAGGCTGTGCCTCGGGCATCAGTCCCACGCCCATGGAAACACTGAGCACGGTCACGCGCCTGACCTTTGCCGCCATGGAATCTCTCCGGTGCGGCGAATCGGTAGCGCTCTCTGACAGCTCCTTTCCGCCGATGGTGTAAAATGGGATACGCGTTCATGACTCATGGCACCCTGGCCCCGAAATAAACAACCTGCGGGTGCCACGGGTAGGCCTCTCAGGGCTTACCCGTGTGGTTTCTACCGGTGAAGGGGAGGATCCAGGTTCAGAGACAGCGGGTCTACACGGGTAAACCCTGCCGGGTCTACCCGTGGCACCCGTCGGTTATTTTGGCGACTATAGCTGCCCGTGCTAAAACGCATACTGTTGGTAAAATTGAGAAGGGTTTCCGTGCCTTATTCAGCGAGAAAATGCCAAAATAAAAACGCGCTACGTCATTCCCACGAACGTGGGAATCCAGAACGCGGCAGACTCACACCAAGTCGCCACTGGTTCCCCGCGTTCGCGGGGATGACGGGTCTTGAGGTGTGGGTAATTATCACCCCCGCACTGAAACACCGCCACACACCGGGGCCACCCGATGACTCCTGATGCTATAGCCGGAATATTCGCGGCCCCCATGCTGGACCAGATGCCCCGTCTGCTGAGTCAGGTGGACCGCAATCCCCATTCGCCCACCTATGGATGCTGCTGCCGCAACCACTGGCACTACCGCATTGAAGATATCGCCAACAGCCAGATGCAGGAAATGGTGTTGACCTTCGCCCTGGTCTGGAAACTGAATCGCAAAGACAATCCCTACTACCGTTCGCCCCTCCTCCTAGATTGGATCGAGGCCATCCTCGCCTATACCATCCGCATCCAGCGGCGGAGCGGCTGTTTCGACGAAGTCTACCACGGGCAGGATTCCTATGCCGCTACGGCCTTCGTCACCTTTTATATGTCGGAGACTATCTTGCAGCTTGGCCGCAATCTCTCTGGAGCATTGCGACGGGATCTGGATGCTATGCTCTATCGTGCTGCCCTATGGCTTGGGCGGACCCACGAGGAACTGGCGGGCAACCAGATTTCCGGGGCGGCGGCGGGCTTCATGAATCTCATCGCGTTGGATCCTGGCCGGGGCTACGAAGAAGGCTTCGATAATCTTCTGGAGACCCTGCTAACCTTGCAAACCCACGAGGGCTGGTTCCCCGAATATGGCGGCGCCGATATCGGCTATGCCTCCCTCACCCACAGCTATCTCGCTCTCATCGCGTCGCGCACGAAGGACGCTCGGGCACGAAGCATGGCACGGCACAGCGCTGGATTCCTCCAGCACTTTCTCCATCGCGATGGCACGGTGGGCGGCGAATATGGGAGTCGCAACACGGCCTATTTTATTCCGGTGGGCGCGGTGCTGGAGGCCAACGAGGATGATGTATCGGCTAGGATACTTTATTTCCTGACCCGCCATCTTACTGCGGGTGAACACGCGCTCATTACCGACTGCCTCGATGACCGCTACCTGGCCTACCTCAGCCCCTTTTATCTTCTTGCGGCCCAAGCGGCCTCCGCCCTGCGAAGCGAGACCCTGGAGCCGCCTCTGCCATTGGAGGGCGCCCAGTTTTTCGAGCAGGCCGGTCTGTGGAACATCGAAAATTCTTCGCTCAAGCTGGTCACAAATCTTAGAAAAGGCGGGGTTTTTCACCTGGACATCGGTACGCGCAGTTTCATCGACCACGGCTATTTTGGTGACATTCCCGATGGCCAGGTGGTTACGACCCAACACCTTGATGCCAAGACAAGCATTTCCGTGGAAGGAAACACGGCGCGGCTCACGTCGAAGCTGGTCGTCATCCGGCCCGTCACCATTTCGCCCTGGAAGAACATCGCCGTTCGGGCCTTTAACCTCACCGTGCCAACATTTTGTCGCCGTCTCTTCCTCGATTTCCTGCGGAAACGTGCCGTATCCGCCGGAGAGTCTGTGGGGCGTGTCTATCGCGAAATTGTAGTGAGCGAAGATGCCGTCGCGGTAACGGACGTTATCGAAGTCACCGAACCCGTGTTGGATCTGGAACTCCAACTCGACGTGGAGCGGGCCTTCTCCTTTGCCTCCACCGGCTTTTTTCAACCGCAGGAAATGTGGGCGGAAGGCGAGACCATGTCCATCGACCTTGCGGACGGCAAGGTCACGCTGAGGCGCCGCTACACCGCCAATGGCATGGTGGTCATCGAATGAAACAACACGAAGCCCTCATCCACCTCAAACACCACATCATCGATGGTGGACTCTGCACCCGTTGCGGCACATGTGTGGGTATCTGTCCTGCGGAAAAACTCCACTTCACCGATCTTCTTGACCAATGCCTTCCCGCCATAGACGATTCGATTTCCTGCGGGGACTGCGATGGCATTTGCCTTGATGCCTGCCCTGGTGCAAAGGTCGATTTCGCTGTTCTGAACCGGAGCGTGATGGGCTGTATCCCCGAAAACATGCTCCTTGGTTCCGCCCGTTCGTGGCACGTGAGCTGGGCCGATGACCCGGCCATTCGCGATGCCGGAGCCAGCGGCGGGGCCATTACCGCCATGGCCCGCCACCTGCTGGAGGCCAACATTGTCCAGGGAATCGCCTGTCTCATCGATCACCCCGACGAGCCCCTGCGCCCCCGCCCCGTCATCGCGCAGGACCTGGAAACCCTGCGTCAATCCCAACAAAGCAAATACTCCCTCGCCCCCCTGAACACCATCCTCCGCGAGATCGCGCAATTTGACGGGCAGGTCGCCATCGTGGCCCTGCCGGATCAGGTGCATTCCCTGCGTAAGCTGGAAGAACTCGGCCACCCCGTCATGAATAAAATTGCGGTGATCCTGGGTTCTTATTGCGGGGCCGTGCAACACTTCACCGCCATCACCGCCTTTCTTCGGAAGCATGGCTTGCGCGATCTTGATGCGGTGACCAAAGTGGAGTACCGTGCGGGAAACTGGCCCGGAAAACTGCGTGTGACCATGCGTGATGGTCGCACACTGGAGCTGGACAAATTCTACGCCAACTACATGACTCTCTTTTATTCCGTGGAGCGCTCCATGCTCTGCGTGGACCTTTCCAACGAACTCGCGGACATTTCCTTTGGCGATGCCTGGGCACCCCGTTATGAAGAACGCCAGGAGGGTTTCAGTTTGCTGGCAGTGCGCACGGAGCGGGGCGAGGCTATCTTCCGGGCGTGCAGCGAGGCTGGGGTCATCCACAACGAAGAAACTGACTTGGACGATGCCATTTCCATGCACTCTCACGGACTCTACAACAAAAAGTACGCGGTCTGGAGCCGGATGCGTTTACGCCGTTGGATGGGCAAACCCATTCCCGACTATGGTTACACCGCACGATGCACACCCCGGCAACAAGCAGTGGGATTCTTCCTCGCCCTCGTCTTTTGGGCGGGCCGCACGGCATTGGCTCGCGCCATCGTGCAGATGCTCCCCCTGGAACTCACGGGCCGCGCCTTTCTCTTCGTGCGTAAAAGATGGCGCAACGCCACCCGCCCCAAACGCAACGAGCAGGTGAAGCGCTATGATGTCATCTGGAAATAGCGCTCGGAAGGCCCCACAGTACCCGTCCACAAGAAAGTGGTACAGCCGTCTCGGCTGTGATTCGAAACGCTTGGAAACTGGGGTGTTTCCCCCTATTGCAAAGGGAATCGTCAAGGGTGCCACCCGTACACGGAGGAGCGAAGCGGGGGAGTTTACGGGTGTGGATCAACAGGGACAACATAACGCCAACAAGAAAGACTGGATGGCATTGCCCACACACGTTCCCAGCCTGCGCCACAGGTCAAGAAATTTTCCGCGAGTCCACACCCGCAAACTTCGCCGGGAACCGGCTGCGTGTGAGGGTGGCACCCCGGTAGCGTTTTTTCGCAATCACGCAACTCAGCCGATGCACCTAAATCATGAAAAAATACAGGCGGCCCTTTCTGACACCACGCTGCCTTTGCTGCGGACTGGAAAGTCCGCACTCCTGCCCGGCGGTAGCTCATGAAATCCCCACGCGCCGCACTCTTGCTGAAAATCACCTGCGGCGCGCTAATCCTCGCCCTGCTCTTCAGCTTCGTGGACTGCAACGCCCTGCGTCAGGTCCTGTCACAACTGAATCTCTGGGTCTTCCTTTCCCTGCCCATTTTCTATGTTCACACCGCCGTGAAAGCCATTCGCTGGCGTGCTTTCCTCCGTGCGCAGGGCATCGATTTGCCCTTTCTACAAACGAACCGCCTTTACCTTAGCGGCACCTTCCTGGGCCTCGTGTCTCCTGGTCGTCTCGGGGAGGTCTACCGGGCCTGGGGACTCCTACGCGAAAAGAAGGTCAACCCCGGCGTGGGCCTCGCCTCGGTGCTGGTGGATCGCCTTGCCGATCTGGCCATGCTCCTGAGCTTTGGATGCTTTGGCTTCCTCTACCTGGCCCAGCAGGGCTATGGAACGCTAAGCGCCGCCATGGTGATGCCCCCCTTCCTGAGTCGCAGCCGGCACGCGGGCGGACGCTTCCTTCGCCGTCAATTCAAGCGACTGCTCACCCGCATGCCCAACGCCGTCGCCGATGAGGCCCCGACGTTCTACCGAAGTTTCATCGACAGCCTGCGGAACATCTCGCCCGCACTCTTCACAAAGATCATGGCCCTGACCCTGCTCAGCATTATGATCTACTGTGGCCACCTCTATTTCATCGCCCGCGTGCTGGGGCTTCCCCTTTCTTTTCTGGAAGTCGTGGGCGTGCTCTCGGCCGCGACCTTCATCAACATGATCCCCATTTCCATCAATGGCATCGGCACCCGCGATGCCTTCCTCGTAGCCACCCTGCCGTTGCTCGGCGTAGAGCAGGCCGAGGCGTTCGGTTTTGCCTTGGTCTTTTTGCTACTCTTTCTGGCAAACACCCTGATGGCCTTTCCCTTTTGGCTTTATGGAAAACAAAGGACTTAACGTAGACTCCGCCCACAATCCAAGCATACCCTTGTCGGCAAATTAAATATTTCGTTTCTTTGCGTCTTTGCGCCTTTGCGTGCGATCTTTATTTTGTTTGGCACGCAAAGGTGCCAAGACGCAAAGGTTGAGTTTTAACCGCGAACGGCACTAAAGTGGCTGGGCACAACCAAGATTTATGGTCCCTGGCACCCAACATCTCCATGGATTCCATGCAATTGCTGACCAGCCTGCTCGATAAATTCCACGCCCACATCGCACCCTACGACAGGGTATCTGCCCTGCGAAACAACCCCGCGCCCGGCCAGCGCAACGCCCGGCGTATCGCCTTTCTCCTCTTGGCACTCTTCATACTCCTTGGCTTCATCCTCGTGCTGGGAAAGTACATCGACAACAAGCCCACCACCGCCAGCACCGGCCTCGTGGCCGCCCACCGCATGGTGACCATGAATCCCGTCGGATGGTTCTCCGAAGGCATCTGGTGGCGGGGCAAGCAAACCCCTACGCCCCTGCCCTTCACGATTCATGGGGCCTTCTTTGCCCTCTTCGGCTATTCCATCCTAGGCATCCTCTGTCTACACATACTGGTCGGTAGTCTGGCCGCGTGGCTCCTTTACCGCATCACGTCCCGCCGTTTTGGGGCCTGGCCCGGTGTCCTCGCTATGGTGCTTTATCTCGTCGCGCCCCTGCCCCTCTATGTGACCCTCAGCGGCTGGACCTTTGTCTGGGCGACTATGTTTCTCCTCCTCAGCATTGACCTGCTGGATCGGGCAGTCCTGGCAAAGAATATTCCCTGCTACCTCCTCGCGGGCATCGCCCTTTGTTGCGCGGGCATGAGCCGCCCCGAAAACTACGCTGTTGCCGCCATCGTGGTGCTTTTTGTCAACATCCCTTTGCGCTATCGTGTGGCCTTTGTGGCACTCGCTTTCGCCTACCCCATCGCCCAATACCTTCACAACAATCTCTACCTTGGTGACGAAGCAAGTCTCCGCATTCTCAATGATGCCCGCAGCAGTATGACCTATGTGAGTATCTTCCAGGAATGGTTCGGCAGCGTTCGTCGCCACATTCTCAACCGAAACTTCGCGCCCTTCCTTCAATGGCTGCTTCTGCCCGCCGTGCTCTTCTTCGGCGTTCCCCGCCACCGCTTTCTCACGGCGGTGCTCGCCTATTTCTGTATTGCCCTCTTCGGGGCCTACGCCATGCGCCGAATTTCCTTCAACCACGAGGGCTACTACTACGCCCACGTCACTCTGGTCATGCCCTTTCTCGCCGCCCTGTTGACCTGGGCTGCACGAGGTGTTAACACGATCTTCCAGCGACTGCGCCTGGCACCGGCTGGAGCTAAGGCACCAGCCGTGCTCGCCTTGTCCCTCCTGCTTTTCAATGGGTACCTTCTCCGAAACGCCTACGCGGACCGACTTTTCTTCCGCGTGCCCGAATCGGTGCGCGAGGTGCGCGACTTTCTTCAGGCCAATCTTCGCGACGACGACCGCATCGCCCTCGACTATTTCCGGGAGGTGACCTGGATGAAAGCGGAGATCGAAGGTGCGAAAGGCCGCGATGCCTACTTCTACAACACAAACCCGACGGGCGTTCAACGACCTCGCCTTAACGCGGCACGCAAAGATATCACGCCCGGAGAGCAGGCCCAGCTAAACGCCTGGGTTGGAGCAAACTACAAGAAGTGGTGCAGCACAGCACCCCCACGCTTTCTGGTCACCCAATCCGATGCCGCCTGGCTTCGCGAACGGGGCCGTCCCCATGCCATGGGCCACTACCGCATGTTCAGCCTGCGCCCGGCGCTGGGCACGGATACTGCGCTGGAGCAACTGCTCATGGGCCAAGTTGTTTTTGAAAACGATGAATTCATGATTCTTGAAGCGGATACTTCAGAGCACTGAATTGATCCGTGTGCCTGTCTTCTGAATTTCCCCAAGCAAGGTCCGTCTTCAACAAACAACCGGCGGGGTGCCACGGACAAGCCCCGTGGGGCTTGCCCGTGCGGAAACATGGGATCGGATATACATCGAGTTATTGCCTGCTGGACATGCCTTCCAAGCACGGGCAAGGGCTATCGCCCCTTGTCCGTGGCACCCTTAACGATTCCTTTGTGATGCTTTGGGATATCCGGGACATGCCGCCGCGTTGGGGCGGGCGGTGTTTCTCGTGGCGATTGGCGCAGGCCAAGCCGCATACGTTGTTTTCACGCCGTGCCTTGGCGGCGGTACGTCCCTGTGGCGGGCGGTGTTTCTCCTGGCTATTCGCACAGGCCAAGCCGCATAGCTTGTTTTCACGCCATGCCTTGGCGGCGGTACGTCCCTGAGTCACCATTGCAAACTGCGAATTCTTCCAAGTAACATTTCGCGACTACGGGTCCATCGGGGTATACTGGATAACTTCGGTCTCTCAATGAGGCCCCGATCCGAAATCGCAGAAGAAAAGGGCTTTCTCTCGCAATGAACCACCCCGCAGCACCGCCAGGCAAGCACATGGCATTGGGCATCCTTCTCTCCCTCATCATTTCCCTGGCAGGCTTCCCGGGAAACGCCGAGGCCCAAGCCAATACACCGCTGGACAAGCTCAAAGCCATGGCCGCCGATTCAACGAAGTTGCCGGACCTCGCCGAAGTCGCCTTGCTCGGCGCCCAGTTGATCCGACCGGCCATCGAACCTGATGTCTACCTGAAGCGCCTGGATGCCATGGCCGACGAAGTGAATAGCCAGATTCAGGGCATCACTGCCGCCGTGGACGCGGTTAACGCCCTCTCCAACTATATTTACAATATCCGGGGCTACGCAAACAGCGCCGTCCTTTCCGCCGATGTCTTTGTGGGGCTGGATCAGGTTCTTGAGGGTCAACAGTGGAATTGCGTCGGCATGTCCCTCCTCTACGCCGCGCTCGGCAAGCGCACGAACATTCCCCTGAATATGGTCGCGGGTCATGGTCACGTATTTGTGGCGTACACGGGAGTAGGCACCTTCTACCTGGAAACCACGGCGGGCGGGCGTCTAGAATCGGACCGCGGGTATCTCCGTGAATACCTGCCGTTTCCCTGCGTCAATCCAGCGAACTACGTGACATTGGATGAACGCGAAGCGGCCTCCCGTTGCCTCTCTCAAATGGGCCTGGCGATGCAGCACGAGAACCGCGTGCAATTGGCAAAAACACTCTTCAACCTTGCCCTCGATTTCACGCCCGACCACGCGGAGGCCATCGGTGGCCTCGCCTTTATTCAAGCCGCCGAAGGAAAAACGGGCGATGCGATAAAAAACTTTGAGAAAGCGATACAGCTCGATCCCGACTTTCGGGAGGGCTATGGCGGTCTCGGCAACGCGCTCAACGCACGAGGCGACACCACAGGCGCGGTAGAAGCCTATCGAACACTTGTGTCGCTCTGCCCCGACGACGAGACCTCCGTTTTTAATATGGGGCAATTGCTCTATGACATCGGCGATCTGGACGGATCCATCGCCGCCTATGAACGCTACATCGAGTTGGAACCCCGCGATCCCGAAGGCTACATGCGTATCGCTTTTCCACTGGAAGACAGTGGCAATCTGGAGCGTGCGGCAGAAGCCTACGATCGCGTGTTGCAACTGGCACCCAACCATGTGAACGCCCTGAGCAATCTGGGCCACGTCTTCGAGGAACTTGGAAACCTTGATGCCGCCATGGATGCCTACCAGCGGGCGCTGGATGTTCAACCGTACTACCTTCAGGCCATGGCCGGGGTTGGCCGCGTGTTTAGCAAGACCAACCGATTTTATGACGCGGTTCAAACCTTTCAAGGCGCGCTACGGCGCTACCCCAATGAGGCCTTTCTCCTGGTGGACCTGGGCCGCGTACTCGAGGACTACGGCGACCTGAAACAGGCCATCAGCGCCTACCAGGAAGCAACCCGCGTCGCACCCGCCGACACCGAAGGATACTATGCCCTCGCCGGTGCCCTTGGCGGCCTGGGACTCAACAAGGATGCGGAACAGGTCCGTGGCCAAGCCCGTGCCATCGAGGCGGAATTGGCCCGGCGCGAGGCCATTCCGCTCCCCGTCCCAAGCGACACATCCGGGAATAGGGAGGGTCCGGCTGCGTCCGACACCTCGCCACCAATGGAACCCTCTGCAAACGATAATGACGGTGAAGGTATCGAAAAGAGTGGCACTACGGTGATTCCTGAAGACGCGACAGGTGAAAACACAGTAAAAGAAAGTGACATCACCCCGCCATCCGCCACGTCCGAAACGACCTCTCCCCCGTTGCCAAACTTGCCCTCGACGAAACCCACACCGCCAGCGCCAAAAACGGAGAAGCCCGTCTCGTGAATCTGGAACGCCAGCCCTTGCCTGATGCCCGCACAGGCAAGGCACAAAAAGGAGGTTGGGCATCCCTGCCCGACACAAAGCGCA
>JAJRPE010000632.1 GCA_024280935.1 Candidatus Hydrogenedentota bacterium | reverse complement strand
TATCAACTGCTTGACGACATGTCTCAAATTAATGGCTTGGAGCGGATTCGCTTCACCTCCCCCCACCCCAAAGACTGGAACAACGACCTCTCCGATCTCATGGCAAACCGGAAACGCATTGCAAACCAGCTCCACCTCCCCTTCCAGGCGGGCAGCGACCGCATTCTCGATGCCATGCGGCGCAACCACACGCTGGACGAGTACTTGGCCAAGGTCAAGTACCTCCAGAAGGTGAATCCCGATGTGGAACTCAGCACCGACCTTATCGTGGGCTTTCCCGGCGAGACCGAGGAAGACTTCGAGCGCACCATGGCCTGCCTCGAAGAAGTACGCTTCGGACAGGTCTTCGCCTTCAAATACTCGCCCCGCCCCGGCACCGATGCCGAAGCCTATGAAGACAATGTGCCCCGGGAAGTCAAAGAAGAACGCTTGGCCCGCGTGCTGGACCGCCAACAGGAAATAAACGACGAGCAACTCGCCGCTTATCAGGGTTCCGTGCAGGAAGTGCTCATCGATGCCGCCCACACCCGCAAGCAAGGCTTCATGAATGGCCGCACCAACAACTACCGTCCCATCACCTGCCACGCGCCCGACACCGAAATCGGCGACTTGGTCTATGTGAAGGTGAATTCATTTCGCGGCCACTGGCTGGAAGGGGAGCTCCTCCCCACAAGCACGGAATCCACCATCGTTCTATAATTGTGAACGCTCACCGGGTATCAGGTGTGATCTCGCCCGTGATTCCAACAGGCAAATAGAGAGTCCCATAGTACAAATCAAATGATTCAGATTGACAGGCGTTAACAGGGCGGTATATCTTACACGACGTACACCCATTTTCTGGCGGTAGACCCGCTCTGTTATCCCGAGCGTGTTCCGGGGCCTTGCTATCACAAACTCACCGGATCGAAAGCTGGAGAAAAATTCATGCAAAAAGCGGATGTTGTTCGATTACATGCCGCTCTGTCCGCGCATGGGGTAGAGTACATGATTATCGGCAAGGGGGCCGCAATTATGCAAGGATATTCGAGCACTACCCAGGACATTGATATCTATCCCTCCAAGACTCCGCCGAACATGGAAAAGTTGCTTGCCGCGTTGAAGGATCTGAGATTTGTTTTCGATGTTAACGCGAATGGAAAACTTCAGTCTCCATCCCGCGAGATATTGGAGGCAAAGGACTTTATCCAGTTGAAAGGCCCTTTCGAACTCGACATTGTCTTTGCCCCAGATGGCTTTGAGTCCTATGAGGAAGCCCGGCCAATGAAAAGGATCGTCGAGGGCTTTCCCGTGATGAATATCGACGGAATAATCAGAACGAAGACGGCTGCGGGTCGAAAAAAAGACCTGAACGATATCGATGATCTGAAGTTGTTCCGTGAGTGGATTGGAAGACAGGAGAGAAACGATGCCACGGAGTAAAAGCAGTGAGCGTGCCGCACGCTTTGCAGATTTTGAGTATTCCTTTTCCAGAACAGTTGAACAACGACTGGATCACGCGTTCATTCATACCTTCAGGCCTGGTTTCGACGATGGACCACCAATGCGCAGTTGGACGACCATGAATGAATACCGCCGATGGTGTGAGGAAAATCTGGAACCATGGTTGGGATACTGTTCCCCTGAAAAGACGCGGCAGATGCTCAGAGATTTCAAGTAAACAAATCGCCAGCGTGGCACTCATTGAGCGCAGTTGAAAAACACACCAATAAGGGCATCCCATGAACGTCAACGTTGTTTCCTCCGATAGTTGCACCTTGGCCGATGAAGAGTCGTGCCTCATCATCCCCCTGTATAAAAAAGCATTCCCCCTCAATAGCTGCGTGCTCAACGAAGGCGATGAGGATATCTTGCAGTCCCTGGCGGACAAGGGCATCTTCGACGGCAGCGCCCTTTCCACCTATTATCTCCCTACGCCGAAGAGCGCCTACAAGGGGGTGCTCGTGTTGGGCTTGGGCGATTCCGATGGGTGCGACAGCGAAGTTCTGCGCCGCAGCGGCGGCAAGGCGGCGGCGGTGTTGACGGAACATCGCATTACCCATGCCTGGCTCGACCTCTCCGGCCATGGCGATCTGACCCCGGAACCCATCCTGGAGGGAATCATCCTGGGTCAATATGACTTCACGGTCTACAAGAAAGCGCCCGAAGCGGAAAAGGTGCCGGTAAAGCTCCAGCAGTGTACCGTCGTCACCCATTCGGATGCCGACCAGGACGCACTCCAGTTAACGTCGAAGTTGTCCGTCCTGACCTGTCTGAGCGCCAACGGAGCCCGCCATCTGGCCAACACCGCCCCCAATGAAATGACGCCCATCGCCCTGGCGGAATTCGCCCGTGGCATTGCCGACGAATCAGGCTGCAAATGTACCGTCCTCGAACCCAAGCAGATGGAGAGCCTGGGCATGAACGCCCTTCTCGGGGTCGCACGGGGCAGTGCCCAGCCCCCGCGTCTTATCGTGCTGGAGCATCACCACAGCGATGATGCCCGCACGGTCGCCCTGGTGGGCAAAGGGGTCACCTTCGACACCGGTGGCATCAGCATCAAGCCCGCTGCACAGATGCACGAGATGAAATACGACATGTGCGGTGCCGCCGCCGTCCTGTGCGCCTTTATGACTATCGCCGAACTCAAGCCCGCCATCAACGTTATTGCCGTGGTCCCGGCGGCGGAAAACATGACCGGTGCCGCCGCCCAGCGTCCCGGCGACATCGTGAAGGCCTACAACGGCAAGACCGTGGAGGTACACAATACCGATGCGGAGGGCCGTCTGATTCTGGCGGACGCCATGGCCTACACGGTCGATAAATACAAGCCCGATGCCATCGTCGATACGGCCACCCTGACCGGGGCCTGCCTCATCGCCCTCGGCCACTGCGCTGCGGGGCTGTTCAGCAACGACCAGCCCCTCGCCGACGGCCTGTTGGAGGCCGGACAGCACTGTGGCGAACGGCTCTGGCAATTTCCCGTCTGGGAAGACTACGAAAAGCAGATCGAAGGCACCCATGCCGACCTCTGCAACATCGGACCCCGCGAGGGTGGTGCCATCACCGCCGCCGCCTTCCTCAAACAGTTCGTGGGCGACACCCCCTGGGCACACCTCGATATCGCAGGAACGGCCTGGGGCGTCAAGGGCGTCCCCTACCTGGACCCCGACCATGCGACGGGCTTTGGCGTGCGGCTGCTCACCCACTGGGTCTTGCAGCAGGTGGAGTCGGAAAAAGACTGACATTGAGATAGGCACGCGTACAGCACAACCTGAAGTGGCCGGGCCACAACCCAAAACCGTCATCCCCGCGAACGCGTATTGTCATCCCCGCGAACGCGGGGAACCAGTGGTGTTACAATGTGCTCCTGCCGCGTTCTGGATTTCCACGTGCGTGGGAATGACATGGACTTATCCTGTTTTTATAGCGATTTTCGTAGCGTCGCAGCGCTAAAATGCACACGTATCCACCACAGGACGATTCCATAGCCCTTTCTTCATTTTTCTTCGTGTCTTCGTGGTGAAAAATGTTTTTTTGTTTTCTACCACGGATGACCTAGGGCAGCCGTTGGCCGCAACCAAACGTTTAACCACGCAATATGAACACCTGTTATTAGCCGCAAAAGAACGCAGAGAACTCAAAAAAGACATTTTACTTTGTGCTCTCTGCGTTCTCTTGTGGCTACAATTTGTTTCCTTGAGCTGAAATTACATTCTTGTTTATCCGTGCTTTCCGTGTCATCCGTGGTAAAGATATTAGTTGTGCCCAAGTGCTCTCCTGCGTCTATTCGTGGGAGAGCTTTTCACGACAAACTAATTCCAACATAACCGGGTACCTCCATTGAAACGAGCCTCCGTCCACACCCTGGGCTGCCGCCTGAACCAATCCGAATCCGCCATCCTGGAAGAAAAACTCCGGGAGGACGGCTA
>JAJRPE010000631.1 GCA_024280935.1 Candidatus Hydrogenedentota bacterium | reverse complement strand
TACCCGCGTCCACGGCACCCAGCTTAATATCGTTGGCAACCTCGTTTACGGTGGGTTTGAAAACGCCATTCTTTTGGACCTGTGCTTCGAGGGCCGCCCATTCTCCACTTTTCGTCAACATTTTTTTGGCGGTCTTACCGACGGAGGCCGCGTCGGGGTTGCCCAGGCTGATGCGTATGTCGTCCTGAAGAAGGTCGGTGATAGCATTCAGTTTTTTTGGATTCCCCTTTTGGACCGCCAAGACCGGGGAAATGGTGGCTGCGCGCAGGGATTCCGCGACGAATCCTTTTTCTCGGGCGATTTCGATGTAGGAGGCATCGGCTGCGAGATAGAGGTCGCCTTCTTTCGCTACCTGAAGGCTGCTGAGGAGGGTTCCCGAACCGCCGTATTGAAGTTGGATATGGGTGCCATATTCTTCCTCGTATTGTCGGGCGATTTCCTCGACGGGGAGCTTCATGCCCGCCGCGCAATACATAACCAGCGTGTCTGTATCCCCTTGGTCGGGGGTGTTTTTGAGGAGGAGTCCTCCCAGCACAAGAATAAGAATGGCGGATATTAGAAGGGGGCGATAGGCGTTTTTCATGGAGTGCTTTCTGTGTCAAGCTGGTTGCGCGATATGGAACAAGGTCATCGTCGCATAGGCGTTCCGCCTGTGTTTTTCTTAAATTCAAGCCCCCCGGAACGTCTTGCGTGTTTGACTAAGCAGCGAGCCTTTTGCCTCGGACAAGAATGTCCAAGATCCTTGTTGGATGAAGCCGGTGCCTGGATTACGCGAAGAGGTGGCTGCAAACCGGGCAGGCCGGATCCCGTTCCACGGCTATTTTTCGCGTCGTCATGTGTTGGAGGTCGTAGTATAGCAACTTGCCTTTAAGTGACGCACCCAGACCGGAGAGGTGCTTGATGCCTTCCATGACCCCCATGCAGGCTGCCGCGCCGGACGCCGCGCCAAAGACGGGGAACTCCCGTTTCCAGGCTTTGGGGAACTCGGGATACAGGCAGCGGAGACAGGGCGTTTCGCCGGGGATGATGGTCGTCACCTGACCCTCCATGTTATACATGGCGCAGTCGATAAGGGGCTTTTTCTGTTGCACGCAGGCCTCGTTCATGAGGTAGCGCTCCTGAAAGAGGGGGGCGCAGTCGAAAACGATATCGGCTTTGCCAACGAGTTCTTCTGCATTGTCCTCCGAGATGTTCTCTGCGACGGCGTGAATCTCCAAGCGGGGGTTGAGATCGAGGAGGCGTCGTTTGGCGGATTCTACCCTGGGTTTTCCGAGCCAGTCGTGGGTCATGAGTAGTTGGCGGTTCAGATCGCTGTGTTTCAGATTGCCGCCATGGGCGAGGACAAGGCCGCCAATACCGGCTGCGGCAAGTTCATAGGCCACAACGCTGCCGAGTCCGCCAACCCGGGAGACGAGGGCGGTAGCATCCTTTAGCTTCTCCTGGCCCGCTTCCCCGAATCCCTGAGTCCACATTTGCCATTCATAGGTCGCTTTTTCTTCCGGGGTAAGTGAACTCACAGGTTAACCTTCCGGGTCTTCGCCCAATAGAATTCGGAGTACGGCATTGGCCTGGTGGTGGGCGGCCACCCCGACCCGTGGCGCCATAAGCCCGGTGCCGGGCGCGGCGGCGGTTTCGAGGTCGCCCACGACCACCATAGATCTGCCCATCTTGCGGGTGCGAATGGTGTTGCTGGGCCTATGGCCCGCCAAGCCTGTTGCAAGAACGATGGGCGTGTCAGGAAACTGTTTGCCAAAGTGGGTGGCAAGCATCGCTTTCTGGTCGGCTCGGTCGAAGGCTTCGACCATGACATCAACTGTGCCAAAGAGCGCATCCAGATTGTCGGGCGTGATGCGGTATTCATATTGCTCCAACGCGACGTAGGGATTGATGCGGGCCAGGTTCTGCGCGAGGGCCTCGACCTTGGGCATACCGATCTGATCGACAAAATACTGCTGGCGGTTCAGGTTGCTCGGCTCGACCACATCGAAATCGGCAAGGATGAGCGTGCCCACGCCAATACGCGCCAGGGCAATGGCCACGGCGGAGCCGAGTCCGCCCACCCCGGCGATACCCACGGTGGCCTGGCGCAGCTTTTTGTGTACACCGGGCGTGTGCCGTGCGGCCATGAGGGCTTCCAGGGCTTCGCGGGAGGGGATTTCTCCGCGCTGGATGAACACGACCGCGTCGCCCTCCCGGAGGGTGGTGTCTTCAGTCGCGGGAGCCCCGTTGACGATTACAACATCGGCATCGGGCTTGTGCTGTGCCCGCAGGGCATAGAGCGTCGTGCCCGCCGGAATAGCGTGGGGTGCTTCACCGAGAAGAATTTGGAGGGTGGTGCTCATAGGTAGTCGTGACCCCAAACAGTGCCTTGTTCTGCATCAAGAAAAACCTGCGGGTGCCATGAACACTTGACGCTAATCATAGACATGCTTCCAGTCCCGGTATCTGATGACGAGGAGGTCCCAGAACATGCGCATGGAATCCGTCACGGGATTTACCCGGGATGCGCGGCTGTTGCGCCAACGCACGGGAATCTCTTCGATGCGTAGCTCCAGTTTTTCCGCGATATGGAGGAGTTCCACGTCAAAACTGAAGCCGTCGAGGGTCTGGCGGCGGAAGAGCTGCTCCGTCGCGGTAGCGGAAAATGCCTTGAAGCCGCACTGGGTGTCGATGAAGGACGTGAGTTTGAGAATATGAAGGATGCGATTAAAGACCCGTCCCATGGCCTCCCGGTATTTCGCCTGATGCACCTCCACCTGGGAATCGGGTAGGGAACGGGATGCGAGCACCACGTCAACGCCGGAATCGAGCAGGGGCCAGAGTTTTTCCACCTCTTCAATCGGTGTGGAGCCATCCGCGTCAAAAAAAATCCGAAATTCGCCCTGGGCTACCTCCAGCATGCCCGCCTTCACGGCAGCACCCTTTCCACGATTTTCGGACAACTGGTGCAGATGCACGGGGGTCCTATAGGGCGTGTGGAAGGCGCGAATAATACCTGCCGTGGCATCGGTGCTCCCATCGTCCACCACGATTACCTCCGCCGAATAGGGTTGGGCATCGAAATACTGGAGAACGTGTCGCAAGGTGCGCTCGATGCGTCCCGCCTCGTTGTAGGCGGGGATCACGAGAGAGAGCCGGGGGGGCGTGGTGTTTTTGGGGGCGGTGGTGGTCATGGAGCGATGCGGATAACCTGATTTTGCCACGAAGGGCGCTAGAGCGCGAATGCCGGAAATACACGTGGCCGCACCGCATTGGGCGGTGCGGCCAACGGGAATTAGATAGTTTTAATCGATGGGCTGGATCCATACGTTCCGATAGCTGACATCGTTGTGGTGATATTGCAACATGAGCACGCCTCTGGCGGCTTCTTCGCCACTCACACCGCCGGGGGTGCAATCAGGTAACACGACCTTGTCGTGGATGACGATGCCGTTGTGTACGGCGGAGAACATGGCATCCTTCGTTTTCTTCCCGCTGGCATCAAACTGAGGCGCGTGGAAGGTGATGTCGTAGGTCTGCCATTCTTCGGGAGGAGCGCACGCATTAACGATGGGCACGGCTTTCTTGTAGATGCCGCCGCAGAAGTTGTCGCGGGGTTCTTCGGTATAGCTGTCGAGCACCTGCATTTCGTAACGACCCATCAGGTAGACACCGCTGTTGCCGCGGCCCTGGCCTCGCTCTTCGGGCATAAAGGGGGTCTTGAATTCGATATGGTACTGGGCGCTGCCAAATTCTTCTTTGGAAATGGCAGAGCTATAGCTTGGCTTCATAACGCCATCGGCGAAAATCTGCCACAGAGGTTCCCGGACGAAGGCATCTGGAGCCGCCGATTTTCCAAGCAGAACCGTTGCGCCCGCAGGGGCTTTCTTGCCCATGGTGGGGGAACCCTTTACCACCCGCTTGAGTTCAAAGGTACCACGCCCCTCATTGCCTTCGACGGTTGCCGTGAAGATCCCGCCGGTCACCTGGCCGACGACCCGGTATTTTCCACCGAGTTCGTCGCCCGCGTCAACCGTATCGTCATAGAGACAAAGACCGTCTTCGGCCTTGCCCTTGGTTTTTCCGGTGACTTCAACCTTGATTCCGTCGATGGTGATTTTGGCGAGATGCTTGCCTTTTCCCAGCGCAACAATCTGGGCGCTGATGCTGACTTCTGGCCACCCGGAGGTGAAGGATCCTTCAAAATTTCCCATGAGTTCCAGCTCTTTCTGGCTGGCACCGAAGGCGGTAAGGGTCAGGCCGAGCACGAGGCCGGCGGTCAATAGCATGCGTGTCATGATTTTATTCTCCTTTGGTCTGAATGGATTGGTGTGGCGATACCACACGCGCAAGTTTTTCTAACAAAAAGCCAAGCTGTGCAGAATGGCCTTCTCGGCTGTCACGACCAACGGTAGGCCTGTCAGACGCAACGCGTAAGATAGTCCATCAACATAGGCCGTGACCGGCCTGTGACAACCGGGACGGATGTCCTACATTTAAAAGATTAGATTTGCGCACCTGCCTTCAGTTGGATGCTGCGTGTGGCGAATTGGTTGCCATCGGTGCCGTGGGTGACCACGATGACCGTTCCGCCTGAAGCCTGATAGTCGCGCAAGTATTGCATAACCAAGGCGGCGTTTTCAGGGTCAAGGTTGCCCGTGGGTTCGTCGGCGAGGATGAGGTCGGGTTCTGGCAGCAGGGCTCGGGCGATGGCCGTGCGCTGTTTTTCGCCGGCACTCAGGGCGCTGGGCAAATGATGGCGACGTTCAGCAAGACCAAGTCGCTCTATAAGCGCATCGGCTTCGGTGCCACGGTTCGGCGCGGCCAGCAAGGCGTTCTCCCGCACCGTCAAATAAGGCAGGAGGTGAAACATCTGGAACACAAACCCCACGTGTTTCTGGCGAAACTCGCCCCGCTCGCGGTTGCTCAACTGGTAGAGCTCTTGGCCGTTGACCGATATGGTGCCCTCGGTGGGGCGGAGCATGCCCCCCGCGTGGAGCAGGAGGGTGGATTTGCCGCAGCCGCTGGGACCCTTGATGACGGCAAAGTCGCCCTTGTCCACGGTGAGATTCAGGCCATCGAGGGCCTTAACCACGCCATCGGCGGTCTGGTAGTGTTTAGATACATTGTCGAAAATCAGCATTGCGTAGCACCTTAGTTTACAAGGATCAAATAAATATGCATGGCAAAGGGGGTTGGGCTTGCCTGCCCGACATAAAGGACGCGTTGGACATAAAAACCGCTATCGGCACATCCAGCCACTTAGGACTCGAACGGTAAAATAGTATACCCTGCTTGTGCAATCAACGGCATTACCACATACGTCAAGTGCGCTTTCGACATCCACCATGCGCTTTATGTCGGGCAGGAATGCCCACCCCCCTTTGTCGGCTTACCCTTGCTGTGTTTTTTATTTCATAGATGTGCTCCGTGAAAAATTAAAGCTCTCGAAGGGTGTCGGCGGGGTCCTGCGTTGCCGCGTATACGGCGGGAATCATACTACAACTGGCAGTGAGAAGGGGCGCCAGAATGACGGCCTGAAGCAGCAGGCCCCATTCGACCTGAATGCTGCCCGCTGTCACCTGAAAAATAGCGGGGCCATAGATCAACACCACGGCGGTGGCACCGGCGAATCCCAGCGCGGCACCGAGTACGCCGATGGCGAGGCCCTTCCCGATGACGAGGCCCAGGATTTCGGAGGCGCTATAGCCCAGGGCGCGGAGCACGCCAATTTCTGTTTTCCGCTCGCGCACATTGAGGAAGGCGAGGACGGCCAGCCAGACGGCGCAAACCAGCAGCACGATCTGCATGGAGATGGCGAAATACTTTTCATTGGTGATGCGCTGGCGTTCGCGGGTCTTCGCCATGTCGCGGAGCATGATGACCTTGGCGTCGGGGAGGATTTTTTTGAGCTCGGCCCGGAGCAGGTCGAGGGAATCCACATTGGGATCGCGGCAGAGGCATTCCAGGGCCTGGATTTCGTTGATGCGGCCTTCCATATTCAGGATGCGCTGCACATCTTCCAAGTGGCCCTGGATGCGGATGTCGTCTTCGCTGCCCTTTTCCGACAAGACCTGGGTCACGGTGTAGTCCTGGCCCGACAGGTCCAGGGTATCGCCTTTGCTCACGCCCAAGCGACGGGCTACATGAAAGCCGAGATAGATGGTGCCTTTTTCAATCTCGAAGACCATGGGCTTCTTGCCCGCGCCCACGGGCGCAACTTCGGGGGCCAAACCCGTCAGCAGGACATCCATGCCGCCCACAGGCATGGAGCGTTGCAGGGTGGCGAGCAAGTGACGGTAGGAAATCCCCTCTTGGTTCATGAATTTTTTCACATAGTCTGCGGGCATGGTCTCCGTGGAATAGCCTTGTTTCCAGAAGATGGCTTCATCCGTCGCCGCCGGTATGATGCGCAGGTTGAAGCCCAGATCCCGCATGAGTCGCGTGGTCTCGCGGTCCGAGGCCTGGCCCATGCTGGTGAATCCAACATAGAGAAACACGGCCAAGGCAACGGCAGCGGTGGCAAGCATAGCGTTGAATTTCCGGTGCCGGAGTTCTTTGAGAATGAGACGTAAAACGCGCATGGCTATTGCTGGGATTTCTTGCGGTAGAGGTAGGTGGCACCGATGATGTTGGCGAGGACAAAGAGGGCGATGAAGGTGTAGAGGTACGCGGCAGGGGTGACAACAATCTTATTCTCTATTATTCCAGACCCGCCCTTTTCCGAGCCGAGTGTGACATCTGGCAAATTGATGGTAAGACTCCCGTTGTCCTTTTCGATAGACACGGGTGTCATGTCGACGTGAAGTGTGGCGTCCGGCAGATCAACTACAATTGTCTTAACATTTTTGTCTCCGTCCAGAGCATCATCCCCACCCAAGGGCACGTCTTCCACCACCAGCACATCCTCCATCACCACATCGGCGGCGGCCATGCGACCGGCGGCCTCGTCGACACCCAGGATGGAATCCATCTTCGTGTCGCTACTCTGGGCCATGCCCTGCGCGATGATTTGGCTGATCTCTGTCTTCACCAAGGGACTCTCCGGGTCAAAGCCCAGATGCTTCGCCAAATCGGCCTGATCCGTGTTGTCCCATTCGAGCAGGAGCATGGGCCCCTGCATCCATTTGCGGTCCAGCCCGCATTCACAGGAGGCCCCGATGAGGGACATGATCTCCACGAGGGATTCCTGGGTTACCCGGTCACCGCGCAACACGGAACCCATGCGGCGGGCGCGACCGAAGAGGATGACCACCCGTGGCTGGGCCAAATCGGTGGGGGAGAGGCCCAGGCTCCAGAGGAGGGGAATCTCCTGGCTTCGCTCTTTGGCGCTCAACTCCAGCAACTGGGGCGGAATTTTCGTCCCTTTTTCCAGGTTGTCCATGTTTTCGGTTAATTCGGCCATGGCCGCTTCTATTCGCGCTTTGGTGGTGACGTTGAGTTTGGCGTCGTCCCCATGGATGAGCAGGAGCGTGCAGAAAGGACCGGTCACCTTTTCCAGGAGCGCCCGTCGCTTGGATGAAGTTGCCAGAGGTTTTAGCACATCGAGGAGGGCATCATCCTTTTCCAGGCTTTCTGCGGGAAATGAAATTGGCAACGACTGGCCCTCGGGGGCCACCAGCACCCCCGCCGGAAACTCGATCAGCCGGTGGCGCTTGATGTAGTCCACGTTTGTATTAGCATCGGTCACTTCTTCGATGAGCACCTGACAGTCGATGAACGCGGTGTAGGCGGCCCGCTTAATCCGCGCCACGGTCTCTTCCGAAGCATCGCCGGGATAGATCAGGAAGTGGTAGGGGGCCTCGTCCAAATCGACGAAGCCGACCTCGCGCACGGAATACCGGCACGCGGATGCGGGCAGGGCGGTGGCGATGAGAATGACGGCTATGACAAGTGTAAAGAAATTAGAGCGAATTATCATCGAGTTTTATTCCAGTTCGCGGAAGACCGCCAGGGGGATGGATACGCTGGTGAGGTAGACCGGGTTTTGCCGGTGATTCCCGTCGGGGTGTCGGCATTCCCAGGGCGCGCCGCTGTCCGGTCCCTTCCGAAAGTCATCGGATTTTATTTGTTCAAGATAGGCGTGCGCCAGTTTGCGGGCAAGCGCACGGTCCGTACCGGCAACGGCATAAGCAACCCAGCCTACCGAGGTATTCCAATAGGCACCGTTCTGATACCGGTTGAGGGGGGCATAGCTGATTTCCCAAGCGGAATCCGGGCGGGCGTCGCCGTCGGTGGGTACGTGGCGAATACCACCTTCCCAGGCAATGGTGCTTTCACGCAGGCCCTTAACCAAGGCCTCTTCTGCCCGTTTCTTGGTATCGCCTTCTAATGCGCCCACGTAGAGGGCAAAGGCGGTGCCCCAGACGTCATACTGGGCGCTTTTTCCGGTGGCGGCACGGAGCCAACCAGAATCGGTGGCAAAGATACCCGGCAGGGCCGCCTTTAAGCGCTTCGTCGCCTCCCTGTAGGTGGCGGCTTCATTGGATTTTCCAAGTTGCGCCAGTAGGTCGCCCAGTTGGCGGCTCGTGCGATATTTCAGCAGGCTGGCAAAGAGCAGGTCGCCCGTGTGGATGGTGGTGTCCATGAAGCCGAAATTCACGCCACGGGTCGCGTCGGTGGTAAAAACGATGCCCGTGTCGGGGCGGGATTCGGGCGTGGCATAGGCGGCCTCCAATCGTTGGAGGAGCGTCTTGCCGTTGACATCCTCATTCAGGATGTCCAGGTCACCGCTCTGCTTTACGTATTCCCAAGCCATATGGACGAAGTAGAAGTGGTCGTCGATGCAGGGACGCATTCCCCACCGTTCCCCTCCTTGCGCCTCATAGTCTTCGAGGATTCCGGGGAAAAAGATGGGCTTTCCCCCAAAGGAAATATGGTCGGGGATGGAGCCGGGCGGCAGGGTGCTGCCCGTTGGAAGGGTAATCGTCTCATCCACTTGGTGGCGGGCTGTCAGCAAAAGATGGTGCTTTTGCTCTTCGGGTGTAATGCCACCCGCCGCCAAGGACATGGCGTAGTCACGAATCCAGAAGGCGGGGTACGCGCCCCGGCCCCCAGGGCGAATCAGGGTGTTGCCCGAAGTGTTGGGGCCAATAGTGCCCACGCTGGCATCCGCCGGAACACGGGAGGCTTCCAGCACCGCCTTGTGAAGGTTTTCCAGGTAGTGCAGCTCTTCGGTGGTGACGATGGGCTCGGACGCAAAGGATGGGACAGCGAGGGCGGTTAGCAGGAGAAACGCTGCTAGGGATGGACGATTTATCATCATGAACCTCTCCTTATTAATGCCTTACTCAGCGTGAATGCCTATAACAAATAAGCTAAGCGTTCACGGCACGGGCAACTATAGCCGACAAAAAGACCGTCGGGTGCCACGGGTAGGCCCGGTAGGGTTTACCCGTGCTGACGCACTGTCTTTGAATCTGGATCTTTTTTTGCACCGGTAGGAACTACACGGGTAAGCCCTGAGAGGCCTACCCGTGGCACCCAGCGGTTGTTTTTAAGGCCCAAGATAGGCATGGCCTTGAATGCTTAGCAAATAAGAAAGCGTCACGTCATTCCCACGCACGTGGGAATCCAGAACGCGGCAGCGTTGATTCAAGTCACCACTGGTTCCCCGCGTTCGCGGGGATGACGGTCTTGGGTTGCGGGCCAACGCTCACCTTGGTGATTTCGATTGCGGCAGCACAGTGATAGGCTACGATATGTCGTTCCTTCGGGACTATGGCAATACTTGGCGTGATTATCCCTCACCGTGCAGCATCGGCCGTTGCAAAGGCCACGGAGGTCTGTAGGGGCTGGCTGGCGCACCAGCAACCCGCGCTGGATTCCGGGGCCAGCAGGAGTCCGTTGGCACTGATCATGCCCAGCCAGCAGCCGGGCCGGAAATCGTTCCAGACCGTTCGCTTGTTGGTTTCCGGGTTCCACATACCGTGATTACCATCCCGCCAGAGAATAACGTTCTTGGAGGCCGCCAGCGTGCCGCAACCATGATCACGGTCGGGCATATCGCGTAGCACCTTGCCGGTCGCCAGGCTGACCAGTTTGGGTTCGGCAACGACCATGTCGCCCATAATGGCCGGGTGGGTCATAGCACCGCCATGGTTGTCGCTGACCCATTCGTAATGCTGCTCCCAGATAAACTCGCCATCGGAGGTCCCGTAGGCATAGAGGTCCCAGCGGTTCGAGGAGTTTACGGCCACGAGCCGGTCT
>JAJRPE010000630.1 GCA_024280935.1 Candidatus Hydrogenedentota bacterium | reverse complement strand
GTTCCGCTCGTACCTCGCTTCACCGCTGGGCTACGATATGTCGTCCCTACGGGACTAACTGCTTTGGCTTCGTACCTGAGTTTGACGAATCGGCCCCTTTTAGGGGCCTTCCTCATACCCCCGGCTCTGCCGGTGGTTACTAAATGTCCCTCTGCGGTCTTGGTCCACTGGACTTTCATTCAGGGAGCCCATACTTTTTTCTTATTTCAGAGACATTATTTGTTCTGCCTTCGTTGCTGTCTTCCAATCCCCTCTCAACGACTTCACGCACGTAGATTTCGTGCATTAAGTCTTCCCACGTTGCGTTGGCTGGCAGGTGGTCGACAAGCCTATGGGCATCTTCTTTTTTACTACAGTAGACATGGATGTAGCTCCTTTTAATGATTCAAAACTCGTGCCCGTTGTTTGTCACGCGAAGCATCAGGCGGGGCGCAACAAATCGAAAATTAATATCAGGCAATCAGGCCTTGGAAAATTTTGCCTTGTATTGCAGTATAGGGTGCTCAAAGTAGCGGTATACTCCCCCCGCCACCAGAATAACCAGGATCGTAGAGAAAAACAGGATCAGTGCCGGGTTCTCGGGAAAAATGCGGGAGACCGCCATAATGACCAGCATATGAAGCAGGTAGATCCCATAGCTGATTTTTCCTACATAGGAAAGCAGGGCATAACCCCACACGTTAATCTTCCCGGAAATAGCTGCGCCAACGGTAAGTAAGGTCATCAATATATAAAGGAGCTGAGCGTTGCTATCGCTTTTATTGGTGAGTTCTGTGAAGAGTAACAATGCAAGCATTCCGCCACCGGACACCCACAACAAGCCACTGCGAACGGCGCGAATTAAGAAATGGGCAACACGGTCGTTGTTGAGGGCAAAGGCTGCTGCCACGCCCATCAGCATAGGTTCACTGAAGCTTAGCGTTATCTTCCAGAACAGGTTTGATATGTCCACCCATCCCATGGTGAGCAACCCCCACTTCAGCATAGGCAAGAGCACAACAAGAAGAAGCAGCGCGGTGCGATTGAACCAACGAAATAACACACTGAAGGTCAGATAGAACTGTTCTTCCACGGCCAGGGACCAAGCGAAGAAGAACGGCCCCGTGGCAACGAAAAAATTACTCAGATAGAAAAAGTGATAGGGAAGTTTCTGTTTGAACAGTTCTTGGTTTTCCGGTGAAAACTGATGCAACCCATAAACCAACACACAGTAGCCAAGCAGCACAGCGTAGTATAGTGGGGATAAGCGAAGTATGCGGCGAATGTAGAAAAGGCGGAGGTCTATCTGACCGTGGCGGTGCTCTTCGCGCAATAGCAGCGTACAAATAAGAAAACCACTGACAATAAAGAACAGAGAGACTCCATAGCGACCGTTTTCCTGCAACGTGTGGAGCGCAGCGACGTTCGATTTATCGACGTGGTGAAATAGCACCCCCAGTATTGCGATGCCCCGAAGCATGTCGAGGTTTGGAATGACGCGGGCGTTTCGGAACGCGGCTAGTGCGTCTATCGTCGAGTTTACTTGAGTATTCACAGGCAATTTTTCCCTTTTGGGACTGCTGCTTGGTGCTCTTCCATGCGTGCGGTCACAACGTTTTTACCGCGAGATTGGGATGAGTTTGCACGATGCCTTGAGTGAAATCAAGCGGGAGTGTGATTGGCCGCCATAAATCCGTGGCATCCGCTGGGCGTATCGCGAAACAGACTACTCAGGGATAATCCGAGCCTCATGAATGACCCAGCCGGTCTCTCTGGAAGTTCCCGTTTGAACCACACGGACGATCTGTCCCGTCGTCGCTTCAAACTCAATCTTTGTCACACCCGCTTTGCCTTCACCCGTGGCGATGGCTTCGCCCATTGCACCACCTTTCTCGTAGACGTAGACCGCGTAACCACGGGGGTAACTATTTTTGGTCCGGGAGGTGTCCAGCACAATGCCTTTAATCCGCGCCGGGCGTGACATGTCGATTTCGAGCCATTGGCCGGGTTCCTGGCTGCCACCCGTTTCCCAAAAGGAGTAGATGCTCCCATCGGCGGCGTTCCGGGCGCTTTCCCCATTGACCGAAGCAGTGACCGTATAGAAATTTTGTCGTATTTTCTCAGCGGCGATGGCGGCTTCTTTGCGGATGTCCGTCCGCCCCATCAGATTTTCGGCGAGCTCCAGGGCCGCGATGCTTTCCAGTTCCGACAATGCCGCCAGGACCCTTCGGACGATACCCGCGTCGTTGGAGAGCAGCAAGACATCCTCCAGTCCGGCCAGACTTGATTCGGCGGGACGTTCCGAAGGTAACCTGAGCATGCGGATGTAGCCACCCAAGGCGGACTTGATGCGCCCGTCGTCTCTCGCCGCTTTCGCCAAGGCCATTACATCGGTCATGGGGGTTGCTGTCTTCCAGCCGACCAGCGCGTCCACGCCGGACTGCTGTTCGAGGGAGTCTGAGGCGTGCGTCGTTGTCAGGACGAGGGGGAGGAGGGTATCGTCGCCGAGTTCGCGGTACAGGTTGAGCAGTTCACCTTTGCACACGACAGAGGGGGCCTCGGCATACATGGCCGTCAGCATTTCCGTGCGAGAAGGGCTTTGGGGCACGCGACGGTATGCGGCAGTCAGCGCCCGTGCGGCTTCCTTGCGGGTATCTTCGGAGGACATGGCGAGATAGGCATCATAGAGGACGGGGATATCTTCGACACGGGCCAAACGTCCCATGGCTTTGAAGGCGGATGCCTGAACCGCACCGGATTCTTCGTTGACCGCCTGGAGGAGGCGCGGTAGCGCGGAAGTGGCACGTCGTGCCGCCAGAACTTCCATGATGGCCGACTGCGCTTCTGGATCGTTCTCGTCGATGGTCCGCAGAAGGGCACCATCCACGCCCGCGTCGGCCATGCGGGTCAGGCTGACTCGACTGGGATCCGAGAGCACCTTGTCTTCCTCCATCATGGCATCGACAAGGAGATTTACTTGGATTTCATTGCCCAAGGCACCGAGCGCGGACAGAACGGCCTGTTGTACCAATAGGTCTGGACTTCCCAAGGCCGCCATGACCAAATTCAAGGCGGTCGGGTCGCCCCGATCCGCCAGGGCCTGAATCAACGCAACCTGCACATCGGGCGTGAGATTGCTCAGTTGTGCGCCGAAGGCTTCGGTTGCCGCTGGCCCTCCCACGGTGCGCACGTAGCCCAAAACGGCTGTAACCCACGGGATGTCGCCTGAATTCAGCGCTTCCAGGAGCAGGGGGACGGATTGTTCGCCCTGCACATCTACCACGCCATGCAGGGCACCAAGTCGGACAAAGAGTGGAAGATCGGGGAGCATGAGTTCTTGATAAAGCCGCGTTGCTCCGACGGGATTGCCGGAGCGTGCATAGGCATCGGCACAGGACAGAAGGGCTTCAAATATTACGGTTCGTAATTCTTCCGGTAAGGTATCGTGGGCTTGACGCAGGGCCAGCTCCGCAGGCGCACCACCCAAGCGACCCAAGCCGATAATGGCGGCAGTAAGCACCTCCTCATCCCCGTGAAGCAGAAGCTGGGTAAGCCGGGCCGTTGCATCGGCACCACCCCGTGCGACCAGACTCGATACCATTCCCGCAGCAACCTTTCCGTCCACCTTGGGGATGGCTGCCCAAAGCGCATCATCGATCCTGGGACTGGGGATGTTCTCCAGCGCATAGCGGGCGAGGTGGGCATATTTTGGATTCAGCAGCATGGGGAGGACAGCGTCGATTTGATCCTCGCCGCCAATGAGGTAGAGCTGCTTGCATACGAAGGCCTTGAAGGCATCGGTGCTGGACGCATCGTCCAGGAGAGCCGCCAGTGTATTGGCCAGTTCGTTGCGTGCTTCGGGGTTGAGCTGCACCTTGAAGACTTCTGTTCGGATGAATTCCATCGCTGTGCCGCTGTCGCCAAGGGTGTATTCCTGCGCCAGATTGATCGCCTGGGCCAGCGTGGTGATTTCCTGGGCATGTGCGGGTACGGCGAAGAGTCCGCAGACGATGACAGTGCCTATGACAATCGCTTGTAGTCTTTTACGGCATGACCGCGAACGCAATGCGTCATCCCCGCGAACGCGGGGATCCAGTGTTGTATCGAGGAGCACTTGTCGCGTTCTGGATTCCCACGTTCGTGGGAATGATGGTGCGGGGAGCCGTCGTTTTGTGTGGGCGGTACAGTCCCCCCCTTTCGCGGCCTCGATTTCACTAACGTGCAAGCCGGTCATTTCATACGGGGGATACTGTCCCGCGCTGGCTAGCAATCGCTTCCAGATTTGTGTCGTATTCATCATAAATCCACTTTCGCGGTTTTTATTCATCTTGGTTGTGGTCCAGCCACCTCAGGAAAGCACCCACGGTTCGCGCATGGGACGGTTCAGCAGTCGATTTGCCTCGGGATCGTCCACAAAGACCTCGTCGTCGGGATCCCATTTCAGTGGCCGCCTGAGCCAGTAGGCGATGTTGCCGATGTGGCACACGTTGGCCGTATGGTGGCCGATTTCCGGTGTGCAGATACATTCCTTGCGCGTGCGGATACCTTCCAGCCAGTTGTTCTTGTGGTTGCGGCTTCGATAGAGGCGCACCTCGCCCGGCCCGATACTATCGAGCTTGATCGTCTCCGGCTCGGTTTCCAGATATTGGCCCCGATTCACCCGGACAATTCCCTTGTCCCCAATCCACTCCACCGCCGCTTCAGGTTTGCCCCCGCCATGGTACATGCGGACACCGTTGGCGTAGACATAGACCAGCCGGTCCTCGCCCCCCGCGCCTGGTGGAATAACCTCCACGGGGCCGGTGTGATCCATGCCCAGTCCCCACTGGGCAATGTCGTAGTGGTGGGCACCCATATCCGTCATGGCACCACCGGCATAGTCGCGATAGTAGCGCCAACGCGCCCAGCCATCCCACGAGGTGGGGGGGCACAGCACGGAACTATAGGGCCGCCAGATACAGGGACCTAACCACATATTCCAGTCGAGGCCTTCGGGCAGGGCTTCTTCGGGAAGATAGCTTTCTGTCGGCGGGCCACCCACATTGACGTTTACCCTATGGACCGTACCAATGCGCCCATTACGGACGAGTTCACAGGCGTGGTGAAAGGCGGTATCCGAGCGCTGCATACTGCCCACCTGAAGGATGCGCCCATAGCGGCGCACGGCGCGAACGATAGCCTGGCCTTCCCCGATAGTATGGGCCAAGGGCTTTTCCAGATAGATGTCCTTACCGTTCTTCGCGGCTTCCACCGCATTCAAGGCGTGCCAGTGGTTGGGCGTGGCAATGATGAGCCCATCGATATCGGGGCGGGCGCAGAGTTCACGATAGTCGCCATAGGTATCACAGCCTTTGTAGCTGCCCTGACCATCTCGCTTGGCGTAGAATTCTTCCGTGAGCCGGGCATGTTCTTCGCAACGCCCCTTTTCCACGTCGTTGATGGCCAGCACCTGGACACCCTTGTCCCGACGAAAGCTGTTCAAATGCCCACGGGCCATTTTTCCGATGCCAATGAAGCCGATAGTGATGCGATTGCTGGGCGCCGTCGCGCCGTCCAGGCCCAAAGCGGAACCGGGTATGACATAGGGAAACCCTGTGGCTGCGGCGGCAGTAAGACCCTGCTTCAGAAAGCGTCGGCGTGATGTCGCTCCGTTTGGAACGTTTTTTTTCATTGGAAAGTATCTCCTTGTGAGCGTTCACGAACCCTTATGGGTGCTACGGACAAGGGGCGATAGCCCTTGCCCGTGCGAGGATGTTCCTGACAACAAGGCCGGGTAAGTTTCCCTCGTTTCCACAGTTGCTGCACGGGCAAGCCCTACGGGGCTTGACCGTGGCACCCGAAGTCGCCTTGTATGGAATAAACACGAAATAGAGAGAGCCACGGGTGCTTTGTGGGATTACTCCTGTTTACAATCGCGCTGGAATCCTTATAATAGGGAATCGATGTGAAGTAATACCAGCGCAGATTCTGTACAACGAGGAATCCACCCATGGCCGATGAAATCCAACGTTACGATACCCATGAGGTAACGAATCAACCGCCCCTCCTCGAAGAGTACAACGCTTTCAATACGGACTCCTGTCTGGTGGAGGGCATTGAACGTGGTAGCGCCGATTGGGCCTTGGACTCCCTTACGGCGATGGGGAAAAAGACGGGCGGGCGGGCTCTTATCGAATTGGGTTTTCTCGCCAATGAGAATCTGCCCGTGCTCAAGAGTCATGACCGCTTCGGCAACCGCATTGATCAGGTGAAGTTCCATCCGGCGTGGCACCAGCTCATGGCCTTTGGTATTCAACACGGAATACACACCCAGCCCTGGCGCAGCAAGAAGGCCGGGGTCCATGTTGTCCGGGCCGTGAAGCATTACCTCCTGAGCCAGGTGGCAGCGGGAGTGGGCTGTCCCTTGACCATGACCTTTGCCGCCGTCCCGGTATTAACGGTGCAGCCTGACCTTGCGCGGTTGTGGGTCCCGCGCATAACCAGCACACACTATGATCCCACCTTCGCGCCCCCGGAAAATAAACGAGGTTGCATCATGGGCATGGCGATGACGGAAAAACAGGGCGGCTCCGACGTGCGTTCCAACACCACCCAGGCCGTAGCACTGGGCAAGGAGGGAGCGGGGGAGACCTATCACCTTACCGGCCACAAGTGGTTTTGCTCGGCACCCATGGCGGATGCGTTTATCACCTTGGCCCAGACCGGCGCGGGCCTGAGTTGTTTTCTCGTGCCCCGTTGGTTGCCCGATGGTGCCGTCAATCGTATCTATATTCAACGGCTGAAAGACAAGCTGGGCAACCGTTCCAATGCCTCCAGTGAAATCGAGTTTGACCGCACCTGGGCGCAGATGGTGGGGGAGCCGGGGCGGGGGGTGCCTACCATCATCGAAATGGTGAACCACACCCGTCTGGATTGCGTAATCGGATCGGCGGCCCTCATGCGTCAGGCGCTGGTTCAGGCGATTCACCATTGCCGCCACCGCGCCGCCTTCGGCAAAAAACTCGTGGAGCAGCCCCTCATGCAGAGCGTCCTGGCCGACCTCGCCGTGGAAAGTGAAGCGGCAACAGCCCTCATGCTTCACCTGGCCGAGGCCTACGATCTTGCGCCAAAGTCACCGGCGCACAAGGCCTATGCACGGCTGGTTTCGGCCATTGGAAAGTACTGGGTCTGCAAGCGGACCCCTGTGATGGTGGGGGAGGCCATGGAGTGCCTGGGCGGTGCGGGCTATGTGGAAGAGAGCGTCATGCCGCGCCTTTACCGCGAAGCGCCCCTGGGTTCTATCTGGGAAGGCTCGGGCAATGTCATGTGTCTCGATGTTTTGCGTGCCATGAAGAAGGATCCTGAGGCGCTTACCATGCTCCGGGAACAGCTCACCGATGTCCACGGACAACACCGCACTTACGACAAGTTTCTAAAGACCTTGAAAAATATGATGGGGGAGAGCGAGCTTCACCCGGCCCAAGCCCGTCACCTCGTGGAATACCTCGCGTTGGCGTTGCAGGGAAGCCTGCTGATTCAACACGCCCCGGACAACGTGGTGGACGCCTTTTGCCATGGACGTATCGGAAAGATACGTGGACTGACCTTTGGTGCTGGCCCGGCGATCACAGGAAGCTCAGAAATGATCGATCGGGCCTTTACGGGGGCGTAGGAGGTTGGGCATCTTGCCCGACACAACGCAAACATCAATCCTGTCGGGTGTGCCGTGCGATCCCGAGGAAAGAGGGTTCGTGCGCTTGGAGCAACAGCACCGTGACCGAAGGGACGAGAATTACAAACGCGTCAGTATCCTTTGTAGTTTTTGTAAGCGTTCGGGGGGAGGGGGCTGTAAGGGTGCCACCCTCACACGCAGCCGGTTCCCGGCTAAGTTTGCGGGTGCGGGTTCGCGGGAAACTCCTTGATCATCCTGCGGACCGAGAACGCGTGTCGGCGGCCCAGACGATCTGCACCCGTAAACTCCCCCGCTTCGCTCCTCCGTGTACGGGTGGCACCCTTGTGGCGAACATTGAGTCAGCGGGTCGACATAAAGATCATGTAGCCCATTTCGTGTAAATTCGCACCCCTTCGTGGTTAGAATAGCCCAAGCCCAGTCGAAACTAGGAACACACCCAAGATAGAGGGGTTCTTATGCAGATACGTCTCACCATTCTTCTCCCAATCATCCTGTTCTTCACCATGCCCATCGCTACGGCGGAAACCATCACCGGCAAGGTGGTATCCATCGCCGACGGCGATACGATTACCGTCCTGCACGACGAGACCCAGGTTAAAGTCCGCTTTCACGGCGTAGACACCCCCGAGAAAAAACAGGATTACGGAACCGCCGCCAAAAACTTCACCGCCGACCATTGTTTTGGTGAAATCGTCACCATCGTGGTCACAGACACCGACCGCTATGGGCGCAAGGTGGGGCTGGTCATCCTTGATGATGGCCGTGTATTGAATCACGAACTTGTCGCTGCGGGTCTTGCCCACTGGTACGAGACTTACGCCCCCGATGACCGGACGCTCAAACGCCTACAGACCGAAGCCAAGGCTGCGAAGCGCGGGCTATGGTCCCGCGCTGACGTAATCGTCCCCTATGAATTTCGCAAGGGCAAGCGGAACGGAAACACCACGCCCTACAATCCACCATCAGAATCCCCATCAGTACGAACAGATACCACGCCCGCCGCGCTGGGGTCCGCCATGACCGACGCCGCTGGAATGGTCTACATCACCAACAGCGGCACCAAGTACCACAAGAAGGGATGCCGTTTCCTCAAGCAGAGCAGCAAGGCTATCTCGCTGCGCAAGGCGAAGGAAAGCTTCGAGCCTTGTGGTGTCTGCAAACCGTAGGCGGAGCAAGGTTCCTTCTGGTGTCGCGCGCCCTGAGTTTCGTGGTAGTCGTTTCAACACCTCGCGCTTAGTCTGACGGGGTTTCCTAGTCGGCAAGCGCCTGCAAAGCCATTCCTTGTTCCTGCCATGTCTTCAGGAATCAAGCATGTCCCGCACTTTTCGCAGAAGGTCATCACGCTGGTAGGGCTTTTGAATCAACTGCATACCACCGTCTAAGACGAAGTCGGTATGGATGCTGCCGGCGTTGTAACCGCTGGCGAAGAGGGTAGGTGTCTGAAATGGCCCTGCTTTAATGTGATCGTAAACGGCCCTGCCGCCGCGTTTAGGCATGACGACATCAAGCACGGCCAAGTCGATTTCGTCGGCGTGCTCGTCAAACAAGCGAATTGCTTCTTCACCGTCAGCGGCCTTAATCACGGTATAGCCGACTCTGCGCAGCATGGTATCTACCACGAATCGAACGCTTGCGTCATCATCGGCCAAGAGGATGGTTTCGTTTCCTCCGCGTGGCGGAGCGACTTCCCTGCTTTCAGCGACGTTTTTTTCCACTTCAATTCGGGGTAGGTAGATTTCGAACGTGGTGCCTTCATGGACTTCGCTCTGGACGCGAATCAAGCCGCCATGTTGCTTGACGAGGCCGTAAACCGTCGAAAGTCCAAGCCCGCTGCCTTCGCCCACTTTTTTGGTCGTAAAGAAGGGCTCGAAGATGTTGCTAAGAATACCTTCCTCCATACCGCACCCCGTGTCGCTTACGCGCAAGAGCACAAAGCGCCCCGGCCCTGCCCAGGCGTGGGTCGCGCAGTAGCTTTCGTCAAACTGTGCATTCTCGGTTTCGATGGTGATAGTACCGCCGTCGGACATGGCATCGCGGGCATTGACACACAGGTTCATCAGGATTTGTTCAATTTGCCCCCGGTCCGCACGAACGATGCCGAGGTCGTTCCCGGCAAGGGCATCGAGCGTAATGTGATCGCCGATGAGGCGGTGGGTCATGTTCATTAGATCCGCGATCACGTAGTTCAGGTTCACGTCTTTCATTTCGAGAACCTGACGACGGCTGAAGGCCAACAATTGGCTGATAAGCGTTTTGGCGCGTTTACCGGCTCTCAGTACCTCCTCGATAGATTCCCGGCTGGGACTGTCCGCCTCAGTCTCGATCAAGGCCAGGTCGCCGTAGCCCATAATCGCTTGCAGGATATTATTGAAATCGTGCGCGATTCCTCCAGCCAACTGGCCCACAGCCTCCATCTTCTGGGATTGGCGAAGCTGAGCCTCAAGATTTTTGCGCTCTGCTTCGGCCCGTTTTTGCGCTGAGATGTCTCTCCAGACGGTATGGAGCACGGTCTTCCCGCTCTGCGGAATAGCCGTGAGTGTAACCGCTACGGCAAAGACCTCGCCATTCTTCCGTTTGTGGTCCCACTCAAAGCGATGCGTTCCCTTGGCAAAGGCAATTTCCATAATCTTCATCGCCTTGTCATAAGAATTCTCGCCATCCGGCTGGAATTCGGGTGACAGTTCCGATGGATGGGTGTTGAGCAGTTCCTTTTTGCTTTTATACCCGAGCATGACAACCGTGGCAGCGTTGCAGTCGACGAATTGGAAGTCCCGAATAATGAGCATGGCATCACCGGAATTCTCAAAAAAGGTCTGGTACTTTGCCTCGCTGATCTTCAGGGTATTCGTTCGTTCTTCAACCAGTTTTTCCAGATCTTTCTGGTGTTTCAGCAGTTCCGCTTCGGCTCGTCTGCGCAGAAGGCCAGCTTTTGCTATTCGCCAGGCGGCCAGAAACCATGCAATACCCAACAGGGCCAGCACCAAGGCACCGGTCAGACGGCGATTGCTTTGCGCTGCGTACAGGCTTTTCGACGGTACGAATGAAACCGCCTTCCAATAATAGGTCCTGCTGGTGTCCGTCGGGGGCATATCGCTGCAAAGCAACGGATAGACTGTTTCTGCGGTGAACATGCCATCTGGTGTGATGAATTGGCAGGACTCATTGGACTTTAATTGCTCCCAGGCATCGGGATAGACCGCCGGAAAGCTTCGCCCCTTTTTGTCTTCATACATGAAGCCCCACTCGTCTTCTGGATTTGGAGCTTTCAGCCAATAGCCTTTGGCGTTGAGCAGCATCGCCTGGCTGCTTTTCAGGGTACTGGACTGGCTGGCGAAACGCTCAAGCATGTAGATGCCGAAATGGTTGAGCAGTACGATGCCCCGTTTTCTTCCGCTCTGGTCGAAAACCGGTGTGGCAAAGCGGAGCATCGGCTTAATCGGCTCTTCAATTTTTCCGTCTTCAACGTTCAGATCGAGCGGCGAGACGAATACTTCGCCAGAATTCAGTTTGAATGCTTCGTTGAAGTAGTGTCGGTCTCGTTTGTTTTGAAGCTTTTCTGACGGGACAAGGACTGGCAGGTCGTTGATGGTGTTCACCCGTATGATTTCCATGCCCGTGTCGTCAAGCAGACGCACTTGATCATATAGCCGCCGACTTCGCGAAAGATCCTGGAAGTCCCGGCTTAGATCCGCGACAGCTTCTGGAACGAGTTCTCCAGTATCATCCCACAGCTTTTCCATAGCTCTTCCATGGGAAAGGATTGCCAAATCAGAAGAAGCTCCGAGAATATCACGGTCGATGTTTGCGGCCTGTAAGCGAACCGTGTGCAGCTCTTCACGTCGGCGGTCCCGCATTTCGGATTTGTCGGTCACGAATAGAACTACGGTGGTCACGGCGAGAATTACCGCGAATCCGGGCACGAAAATAACCATTGCACTTGCCGCGATTTTTCGGTGACTCAATGCCCCGCTTTGCACTTTGGCGAGAAAATCCAGGCCACTTGTATTGCCCATAACACAATCCTTATTTTGCTCGCGTTGTTCCGCAGCGTCCCGTAGTAGGAATGTGGAAGCCTCCTGTTCTTTCCACGGGCCTCCCAGCCTAATGGAGTTTACGTGCGCTGGTCAAGACAAGCGTGCTGTATCAAGCGTGTTTGCAACGGGCTATTAGAGGCGGAATTGCGATGTGCCGCGTCGTTTGAAGGAGAGGGCATGGGGGTCATTGGATGGATCAGACTCGGGTAGCGTTGTTTGTTTCCGGGTAGTGGTAGGGGTGTTTTCGGAAGCTTCCAGCTCTTCGAGGGGGCCGATGGCTGGAAAGGGAATATATTCTTCGGGAATGCGTTCCGGGCCTTGGCCTATTCGTCGGATGGGCAGCCGCATGACGTCGAAGGGATCTCGGGTCTTGGTGCTGGCGACTGTCGCGGGGACGAGGCTGTAGCCGATGATATCGCCGAGATCGATGAGGAAGGCGAGGATAAGGAAGAAAATCTCCTTCCACCCCACGGTTTCGAGATCGAAAAGACGCTCAAAAACCGCGAAAAAAGGATTTTCCAGAGAGACCGGGGCGGGCAGGGCTACGCCCGCGAGGGCACCCACGTTCTTCGCCTCGACGCGGAGGGTGTCTTGTAGCGCTTCGATTTCCGCGATGTTCGCGGGACGGCTTTCGGACAGCAAGGTGTCGGCAGCGGCTTGTTCGGCCAGGGCCTCGTCGATGGCCGCGATATCGACCGCCACTTCCTTCGTCAGCACGGTGAGGCGATGGTCTTCGCTGCGTGCTCGTTGTCCGTAGCCCGCTGGGGCCTCCCGCAAGCCACGAATCTCCGATTCCAATTCGCCTTCCTGCCGGGCCAGCGAACGTTCCGCCTGTTGTTTATTCTCCAGCAATTGAGAGCGCACTTCGCCGAGGTAGGCTCCGTAAGCGCTCTTCACCTTGGCGGTGGAATGGCGCAGGAAGAAATCCTGGTTTCCCACTCGATAGAGGACATCCATGTTGAAGGTAATGGAGATGAATGCCACGATGGTGAGGCCCACAATACCCATGAAGTTCAGCTTTTTCTGCTCGTCGATGATGGCCAGTTTCAGGGCAAAAAGCATGAGGCCGATGGCCACGGAAAGGCCCAGAGCGAATATGGAACAGTTCCAGGTGAAGGTCTCTGTGAGAGGGATGGCGACTATCGGCTCGGGCAGAATGGAATCCTGCAAGCTGGCGTAGGTGGTCCACATGGAAACCAGCGTAAGAATGACCATGGCCAGAAATATGGCACCCTTGGATATAGCGCCCATAATGGAGACTCCCATTGATTGCGTGCAGACAGCTACCCGCATTAATTGCCCGGTGGAGTAATCCGTCGCGGGAGGAAAAAGTTCCCGGGCCAAGGATGCCATCTTGCGCCACAGCATCCTCCAATCTACGATACGCCTTATCGTCGGATGGCGCAAGTGCGAAAGCCTGGGCGGCAGGGGAAGCCTCGTTGTGCGCTGGGAACGATCATGCCTATGAGCCGTTGGCAGTCGATTCAGACACTCGGCGAGTATGACCGCTCAACTTGGCGTGGAGTTTTTCTCTGCTTTTCCACGTTTCTGAACGGGCAAGCCCTACCGGGCTTGACCGTGGCACCCGCAGTTGATTTTTAGTTTCTATTCCAGAAACAGGACATTCGTAATTTGCTTGGCGATAGTATGGTCGCCCCAAGTCCAGACGACTTTGTTTTCTGGCGTGAATTCGATAAGGTGGGGTGCGGTGGGATAATTTCCGTGCCCTTGCCAGTTCGCCATGACACGGTTGCCGTTCTTGAGCAAGTCCCAGCCAGAGCAAAAGTCGAGTCCGAGCTTCGGGTGTTCCGCTTTTCCGCCCACATAAGCGAGGGTCTTTCCGGCGGGCGTTAAGGTCAGGAGTTTCACCATACTCCCCGTGCCCGCCAGAATATTTCCATCAGGCAGCAGCATCGCTTTGTAGCCCTTTCCCGGCAGCGGGATCGTTTTCAGCACGGTGCCCGAGCGCGTTACTTCCAAGACGGCCATGGGTTTCTTGGCTCCGATCAAGAGGGTGCCCTCTGGCGTCAGGCGTATCAGGCGGATATCCAGTTCGGGCATATCGATTGGCGTGGCCGATATTTCTTTGCCGGAAGGATCCAATTCGTAGAGCGTTCCGCTGATGCTGGCCAGCAGGGTGTTGCCGTTCTCCAGCCTGCGTGCGGTTTGGATGCGCTGGTACCCATACGCTACCCATCGTTTTCGCAGGCCTGTCGCCAGATCATACTCCGCAGCGCCGTTGCCATGACTCACCAGCAGCGTGTTATTTTCGAGGGCTTGCAGATCACGCGAACCGACAGGGATATCCACCACCCAATTCGATGACGGGTCTTTCTGGTTGATATGGATCAGTTTGTTCCCGCCATTCTCCACACAGACCCAGCGATGCTGCGGTGCCGCGAAAGCCCCCGAGGCCAGGAGGAATACCAGACCCAAGGATGTCCAAAAACTTTTCATCGGTGCGTTCTCCATTGAGTTGAGCGCTTCTCCTGGGGGATAATACAACAGCTTCAGTGGCCCAAAGAAATCTGTTGTTCGATGTCGATTGGACTTTTTGAAGCGGGGTCAACTTCGCCAACAGCGGAACACACCCGTCGAGTGGTGCCTTATTTTGTTACGGTGATTGTTTCGGGTGCGACATAGCCACACCACTTTCGGGGCCTTTGTGTGTGTCAGTCCCCAGACGTTTACCAATGCGAAGCCCAGGTTTTGGTCTTGGGCAAAGCTTACTTTTGGAAGTATCTGTTATGACCAAGCCTTCCCGTCGCAAACCGTCATTGAAACGCCGTCTTTTTAAGTGGGCCACGATTTTTTTTACTGTGATTACCTTGATTTTCGTGGCGGTGCTGGCCTATGTGGCGCGGGGGGCGCTTTATAACCGCTACGTTCGTTTTCCCAAAGAAGCGGCCGCCTGGGACACCATCCGCGCCAACTTGAAGCCCGTTACCCTGGACGATGGCTGGGGTGCCTATCGGGGCAACTGCCACAGCCACTGCTACATTTCCCATGACAGCCAGGTACCCTTTGAGGACGTGCTCGCGGCGTTGAAGATAGCCGAGCGCGATTTTATCTTCATGTCCGACCACACGGTGGACGATATTGCCGACTATTCCATTCAGTGGAAGGGGTTGAAGGACGGGATTCTCTTTGTGCGGGGCTACGAGATGGGCTACGGGTTTATGCCTTGGGGCTTGCCGGACGATACAAGGCTGAAGAAGAGCGAAGATGTGGAGGTGCTGTCGCGGCAGATTGAGGAGAAGGGCGGCGTGTTGTTTTTCGCCCATTCAGAGGAAGAGCGGCGTTGGGACTTGCCTGGGCTGGACGGTATGGAAATCTATAACCTCCACACCGATACCAAGGATGAAGAGGGCAATTATCTTCTCCTGATTCTTGGAGATATTATCCTCAGTCTGGACCGCTATCCCGACCAGGTGATTCGTGTTTTTTTTGACCGACAGACGGAAATCCTCGCGAATTGGGATGAGTTGAACAAGACGCGCAAGATTGTGGGTATCCAGGGGACGGACGCCCACCAGAACAACGGCTTTGTTGGGATCTATACCGAAGCGGGCACGTTGCGCATCGATGATACGAGTCCCGACACGGTGGCGGAATTTGAGTTGAACTTTTTTACGCGAAACCTTCTTCGGCTGTTTTTCGGTTCCTTTTACGAAGGGGACGAGGTATTTCGCTTCCAGCTTGATCCCTACGAACGGATGGTGCGCTATTCCGCAACCCATATTCTCGCCAACGAGTTGACCGAAGAAGCGTTGATTGACAGTCTGAAGCAGGGAAGGGTCTTTGTTGGTTTCGATATGATTGCCGATTGCCGGGGCTTTGTTTTCTTTGCGGAAGATGGTCAAAACAAGGCAGTCATGGGGGAATCCATGGTGCTGAGCGACACCGTGCGCTTGCGTGCGGCCGCCCCGCACGCCGGTCGCTTCACTATCGTCCACGACGGCAAGGCCATCCAGCAGTTCACCGGAACTGAATTGGACTGGCACCCTTCCGAGCCGGGAAACTACCGGGTAGAGGTCGAGTTGCTCATCCTGGACGAGTGGGTTCCTTGGATTTACAGCAATCCCCTGAAGCTTACGCGGTAGGGGGCGTGGGCCTTGGCCCGCAAAAAGAATCCCGAGGGTACCACCTACACGCGCAGCCGCTTCGCGGCTAAGCTTGTGGGTGCGAGTTTGCGACAGGGAACTTGGGCCGCAACCTGACGGCCCGATACCTGGCACCCAAAAAGTCACTCGTACCTCGTGTCTGTGCAGGTGGCACCCGTCGTAATCTTGCATGGCACCGCGAATAAGCGTGGAATTGTGTTCCGCTTCCCTCTATAATCGGATTATGCTGACACGCCTTATTCTATGTCTATGGGGATTTGCGTTGCTGTCGGGGGGATCCCCCGGCATGACGGTCTCCGCCCAGCCCCTGCGAGATTCTCCTCTCCAAGCCTACATCTGGCAGTTGCACGACCGTGCGCCGTTTCACGAAGACGAAAGCGCGGGCAATTATGTTGGCCTCATCAACGACGGCTACGACGCTTTCCTGCTCCGGGTACACCTCATCCGTAACGCTGAATTCAGCATTGACATCCAGACCTTCATCCTGGCGGACGATGAATGTGCCCGCTATCTGATGGCGGAACTTATTCAGGCGGCGCGGCGCGGTGTGAAGGTGCGTCTGCTGGCGGATCACTTCATGTCGAGCCGTGACCGAAAGTGGGTGGCCTACCTAGCCTCGGTCCATCCCAATTTCGAGTTGAAATACTACCGGCCACCCACCGGCCAGGTGAATCCCTCCAAGGTGGCCTTGCTACTACACAATATCCTTTTTTTTCAGCAGGCCAATCAGCGCATGCACAACAAGATTGTGTTGATAGACGGGGCCATCGCGTTGACAGGTGGCCGAAACATCGACAACCACTATTACAACAACAGCCTCAGCTACAACTTCGTTGATTTGGATGCCCTCGTCGTTGGCCCTCTTGTGCCGTCCATGCAGGTTTCTTTTGAAGAGTTTTGGAAATGGCGGCGTTCTATACCGGCGGAGAACCTGAGCGATGTGGCGGCCACCATTCGTCGGCATGCCTACCCGGAAACGGAGGGTGTGATTCCTGAGTCACCCTATTTCAGTCGCATTGATCGAGATGCCGATGATAGCGATATGATTCAGGCACGCTTCGTGGATACGCTCAGCCCCGTGCGGCGGCTTCGCTTTCTCTCTGACAAGCCCGGCAAGAACCGCTTGATCGGACTCTGGGGCGGCGGCAAGGCCACCCGGCAATTGCGCAAGACCATTCGTCGCGCCGAAGATGAACTCTTGTTGCAGAGTCCCTACCTCATCTTGAACCGGCGGGGTCGCCGCCAGTTCCGCAAGTTGCGCCGCCAGAACCCGGATATGGATATCATCGTGTCGACCAACAGCTTTGCCGCGACCGACAACACGCTGGCTTATTCCGCCAACTACAAACTGCGAAACTCCTACATCCAGATGATCGGCATGGACATCTACGAGTACAAGCCCCATCCTGCGGAGTTGCTTGATTATTTGCCCAATCATCTTGAACTCGCATCGTCGGCCCAAGAGGCAGGACTCGAACGGGAGCCTTTCCTTTGTATTCACGCCAAAGCCTTCGTGGTCGACAACGAAATCGGCTACGTAGGTTCCTACAACATTGACCCGCGCTCCGACAACCTCAACACGGAACTCGGACTCCTCATCGAAGATCCGAGTGTCGTGGCCCAGCTTCGCGAGATCATCCTGGGCCGAACCCGCCCCGAAAATAGCTGGGTCATTTCGGAGAAGGCCTTGGCTCTGGCAGAGGTGAACTTTCTTTTCGAAGGAATTTTTGGTTTGAGTCCTATAGATCTCTGGCCGATCCGAAGCACGAGCAGTTTTGAACTTTTGCCGGGGAAAGATGCGGTCCCCCGCGATCATCCCGACTTTTATACCAACTACAAAGATGTGGGCAGTTTTCCCGGCGCGGACGCGGGTTCGGTGAAGCAACTGACCACGAGTTTGTACAAGGTGTTTAATACGCTTGCGATACCGGTGTTGTAGGTCTTTGCCCACAGCCCAAAACAAAAGTCGCTCATCCCCGCGAACGGGCCTGTCGATTTACGCATTAGCCCCTGCCGTTTGGAAGGAACGCCCGTATTCGTCATCCTCGCGAACGCGGGGATCCAGGAACGCGAACGCACAAACCGCCGAAACTCACTGGATTCCCGCGTTCGCGGGAATGACACCATGGCTTAACAGTACAGGAATGTAGGATTTGTTCGCTCCTTATACACTAAATCGACAGGCCCTTTCGCGGGGAATGACGGCGGGGTGGTTTTTGATCATACAGGAAAGGGCATTTGTTCCCTTTGGGTGAACATGCATCGTTGGGAATCAAGATGAAGCAAATTATGGGTCGCACGTGGCTCCCGTGGCTAATTATCGCCTGGACCTTTGGCGTGACTGTTACACGGGCGATTCGCTTGCCCAATGACTTCGCGGAGGCCCACTGGCTTTTAGATTACCGCTTCGGCTTCATGAAGCGGGGACTGATTGGTTCGCTCTGTAGTGTCGCAGGGTCCGTGTTCGGGTTCACCATGAGCCCCGGAATTATTCTCGTGCTTTCGGTTATCACCTTTGGTGCCCTTTATGCCGCACTCCTTGCCCTTCTCTTCCGAATGCTTCGCAGACACCCTGCGGATGGCGGTGCACGGCTTATGGCGCTTGTGTTTGCCTCATCGCCCTTTTTGGTGATGAATGCCCACCTCTTCGGGTATTTCGATGCCCTTCTGTACGCCTTTTGCATCGCATCCGTCGCGCTGGTCCTCTCAGGCCGACCCTTTGTTGCGGCACTGGTTTCTGCGGTGGCCCTGCTGTCTCACGAAAGCTACCTGCTCATCGGTCTCCCCTTGGTCTGCCTTGCAGCCTTTTTACAGTGTAGCGCCGAAGACGGCCGGGACAAGTGGGCCAGGCACATGGTTGCGTTATGCATACCGGTGGGGGTGTTCCTCCTTATCGTCGTGGTGCAGTCGCTTGTGGTGGACAAGGTGTTGCTCCGCGAGCAGCTTGCCGAGTATTTGGGGTCCTTCGACTTCATCCCCACGCGAAGTCGGAGTGTGGCGAAATGGCATACCATAGGCTTCTTTGAATACCTGCGCGGGCAACGGGGAAATCTGTCCAAGCGTATCCTCGAACCCACCTTCCTGGCCTCCCTCGGTCCGTCCCTCCTTGTACTGCTCTACTTCATCCATTCGTCCTTCCGGTTGCGTCCCTTCGCATGGCTCTCGGTCGTGTTATTGGCCGTTGTTGGTTGTCCGTTGGCCATGCATGCCATTGCTTGGGATACGGCACGGATCTCCAGCTATCTCCTTGGCGGGGCATTCATCGCGGCGTGGATATTTACAGAGACCCGAAAGCCCCAGGGTGCGGGAGATCTCTTTCCGCTCATAGCGCTGCCCGTGATCGTATTGAACGTCTTCATGCGAATACCCCTGATGGACAAGGAGGTGGAGCGCTTTTCCGATTGGCAGCGCCTATGGCTTTATTCACCGGCTTTCCTTCTTGTGTTGTTTACGGTAATGAAGAAGTCCGAATCGTCTGCTCGCCCAGACTCCCCCATGCCGTGACACCGGGGGACGGTCTGTTCGGCCGTATGAGCCGATGCGTTGAAGGTAGTGGATAGTATCGAGCCAACGTGATATTCGCCCGCAACCCTACCTTGTTTGGCAACGTTACTTTGCCCCGAAGTCCTCAGACAGCCGTTGGTTGCAACCGAAAATATTTTCCACGGAACACACGGAAAGTATTTCCCATGCCCTTGGCCATAGAAAAAGAGTTTAACCACGAAGGCACGAAGAAGGAAGAATTTTCCTACCCAAGGCGTTGCCCTGGGTTAACCTGTTAAAGTCTTTCAGGCTAAGAGCAGCGTCACCAAACGCATAATTTTTTGTTGATAATAGGCGCAAAAGCGCTTTAAGAAAGGAAATATCATGAGAAAAATAGCCAACATACTGTTTATGACGCTTCTATTAGCGGGATGCTCCAAGCCTGCGCCGTCTGCCCGTGAGGGGCTAAATGATGGCCCTGCTCCTTCCAACTATTTTTCCAGCGATTCGGTTTGGAACCGTAAAATACCGGATACGGCGGAGTATCGTGATGTGCAAGATGCGATATGGGGCGATGAGAAGGAAACGCCCATTCATCTTTCTGTGGATCTGACCACGGTGCTCTATCTGGATAGAACACAGCCCCTGGTGGATTTTCGTCTCACCCAGGGCTGGAATTATCCAGAACGCTCAAAGCCCCGGGGGGAAGTTCTTTTTCAGCGTCATTTGTCCCAGGAAGCGGGCAGCGATCTGCGCTATCCCAAGACGGGTAATGCCCTCTACGCCATTATCGACTCTTCGACAGGGCTTGCCGATGAGGGCGTAGGCACCTGGCGGGATGTCGGCGGCGATTTCCTGACCCTGTACGACGATGACAAGCTGCATGGCATTGATGTCGTTAAGGGGGATGGACTTACTGGTCCGCGTGGCTCGGGGCTTTCTGCTTTGGGCGGAATGATTCGTTCAGGAGAACTGGATACAGGTATCCATCATGCGCTGGCCGTTATGCTGAGCAGCAGACGCTATTCGCGTGAAAATCATTTCATTTGGCCCGCTTCTCGCGGCGATGCCTTTGCGCCGAATCCCGAATATGGCTATCTGGGGGACACGCCCTATTATACGATGGGAACGTTACTTGCCATTCCACCGGAGGTGGATTTATCATCGATCTCATGGAAAACGCCCCAGGGCCGGGTGCTTGCCAAATCTGCGCAGGAATATGGGTGGTATATTGTCGATTCAGGAACCGGGGAGCGGGGGGGGCATTCCTTTAAGTTTGCGATGGAACGAGAAGCGGCCAGGGAAGACATCGGGTTGGCGTTTAACCCGGAAACGGATGATATGACGATTGACCCCGCGAAAATGGATAACGAAGGGATCGCCAGCGATGTCCAGGAAATTTTGCGTCTTGTAAAGGCCGTGACGAATAACAAGTAGAGGAATGCAATGAGCATTTAACAGACGACTCGAAGCGGGGGGCCAACAGGCCTCTGGGCGATGTGTACGGCCCTTTTCAAGACAGATAAGGGTTCTGGAGCGAAACAAGGAGTGAATACCATGGAGTTCAAGCGCCACACCAAGGAAACGGCCCTGATTGACAGCCAGCCTCTGCTGGATGGCTCCATCAAGGACATGGGCTGGATTCCAAATTTACATGCGGTCATGGCAGATGCCCCGCCGGTATTGGAAGCGTACAAGACGCTGGGCGATTTGTTTACCCAGACCAGTTTTGATGCCGAGGAATTGACGCTGGTCTGGCAGACGATTAATATTGAGCACGAATGTCTCTACTGCGTTCCCGCCCACACGCTTGTTGCTCACATGATGAAAGTTGACCCCGCGATTTCGGAGGCGTTGCGTAACCGCACCGAGCTACCCACGAAAAAACTTCAGGTCCTTCAACAAACGACATTGTTCCTCGTTCGTAATCGCGGGCATCTGAGCGAAGAAGAGCGGGCGGCGTTTTATGAGGCGGGTTATGAGAATCGCCAGTTGCTGGAAATTGTGCTGGGCCTGTCACATAAAGTACTGAGTAACTACGTGAATCACCTCGCCGAAACGCCTCTCGACGAAGCCTTTCAGGAGTTTGTCTGGTGAGTAGGTTCCTGCGGGTAAGGGGTTTCACTCCTTGGCCGTGGGGCTGCGGTAATCCGTGAGTACTGGTTACGATAAATCGGAGATCTTGTGATGTTGCAAAACACGCTCATGAGGAAAATGCTATGCGAGTCCTGACGATTATTTCCATGGCGGTGCTTTTTTGGGGTTGCCAGCCGACGAGTAATAGGGCGACCACGCTGGACTTGGCATCCGAACAGCAGCGTATCCAGGCCGAGGCGGTGAACGATGATGCGCGAGACACCATGATGCGCGTCATGGAGCCTGACCCGGCCCAACGGTTGGCGTTGGACCAAGCCTATGCGTCGCGGGATGAGGCCATTGGCGCGTGGATAGCGGGGGAGAAGGGAGAGCGCCTGATTGCCTTGGAGGCGGAGATGCGCACTGCCGCGAAGAAAAAGAATCTCGCGGGCGTTCGGGCGGCGACCTCCCAGTCGACACCCCTCCGCAACGAACTGCGTGAATTGGTGGTCTCCCACCAAGCCGCGATTCTGGGTGTTTTTTCGCCTGCGCAACGGCTGCAATGGTCGGGCTATGAGGTGGCTTCGGCCATGCTCGCGTTGATGGAACCCCTGAATCTGGTGCCCGACCAGATTGCTGCCATTGAGCAGGGCGGGCCATCTGCCGTGGCGCAGGCGGAAGGGCGCGGTGCGGCCAATCCCAAGGCGGAGGCATTCATGGCCCTGGAGCAGTGGGCGGAGGGGGCGGTGCTTTCTGCGGAGCAAACCGCCCAGTATGGGACCATCAAAGAATCCAAGCCCATGCGGAGTTTGTCGTTGTAGCGAAGCGCGGGGCTAAGCCGTAGGCTGAATGGCTTTATTCGGCCAATCTTCGTCAACGGT
>JAJRPE010000629.1 GCA_024280935.1 Candidatus Hydrogenedentota bacterium | reverse complement strand
TGAATCCGACCGGTTCCTTCAAGGACCGGGGCATGACCATGGCCATTACCAAGGCGGTGGAAGAGGGCTTTCAGGCCGTCATGTGTGCCTCCACCGGCAACACCTCGGCCTCGGCTTCAGCCTATGCCGCACGGGCGGGTATCCAATGTATCGTGCTCATCCCGGAAGGGAAGATCGCCTTGGGCAAGCTCTCCCAGGCCATGATCCATGGAGCCAAAGTCATTCAGATTCGGGGGAACTTCGACGAGGCCCTGACCCAGGTGCGCAAGATTTGCGACGACAACCCCATCGCCCTGGTCAACTCGATCAACCCCTACCGTATCGAGGGGCAGAAGTCCGGCGCCTTCGAGATTGTCGATGATTTCGATGGGGTGGCCCCCGACTTTCAGGCCATGCCAGTGGGCAATGCGGGCAACATAACGGCGTACTGGAAGGGGTACAAAGAATATTTTGAAGCCGAGAAGAGCCAGAACCGTCCTGTCATGCTGGGCTTCCAGGCGGCGGGTTCGGCACCCATCGTCTTGGGTCACCCTGTGGAACAGCCCCAAACCTTCGCAACCGCCATCCGCATCGGCAATCCCGCCAGTTGGGAGGCTGCCGAAGCCGCCCGCGATGAATCGGGGGGCATCATCGACATGGTAACGGATGACGAAATCCGTGCGGCCTACCAGACCCTGGCATCGACCGAAGGGGTCTTCTGCGAGCCAGCCAGTGCTTCTGGTATTGCCGGACTTATCAAACTCTCCAAGGCGGGCTATTTCGATGACAAGACCCCCGGCTACAGCGACAAGATCAGGGTGACCTGTATACTTACCGGCCATGGCCTCAAAGATCCCGACAGCGCCATTGCCACCGCCGAAGAAACCATCACCGTGGATAACGATGAAGTGGCTATATTGGAAGCTATCGATTTGGGCGCAACCAGCACGGTCTAACCCACCGTGGACTCCGCCCACAACCCAAGACCGTCATTCCCGCGAACGCGGGGAGCCAGTGGCGTTGCGATATACACCTGTCGCGTTCTGGATTCCCACGTGCGTGGGAATGACGTAGCTTATCTTGTTTTTGCAGCGGTTTTGGCAGAGTAAAGTATAACTGCGGGTCTGCCAATGGGGTCCTTGGGACCGATAGGACACCCACGGCACGCCAATTCTATATTCACCATTCTCAATTCTAAATTCTCAGGAGTTTCCATGTACGGTTTAGTATTTGACGTTGACGGTGTCCTTGGTGACACCGAAGGACTGAGTGTCACGGCCACCACCCGCATGTACGAGGCGCTCTACGGTCTCACCGACGTAAAGCCCGAAGATTTTACGCCCTACATCGGCACGGGCGCGGAGGTTTATTGCATCGAACCCGCGAAGAAGTACGGGGTTGATATCGATGTGAAAGACGCCGTGGAATCACGCCACCAGTTCTTCATGGAATTGCTGGCGGACGACCCGGACATCTCCTTTCCCGGCATTCATGCCCTTATCGACGCGGCGGCGAATGCGGCGGACTGGAAGCTGGGCATTGCTACCTCCAGCCCCGGAAAAAAGTCGAAGCAGACGCTCAAGTCTTCCCGCGTCAACACGGATCTCTTTGACGCTTGGATTCATGGCGATATGATCTCCCACAAAAAACCCCACCCGGAGATCTATGAGGTTGCCGCCCGTGAATTAGGCATCTCCCCCGCCGATTGCGTGGCGGTGGAGGACGCGACCCTTGGCGTGGAATCGGCGAAAGCGGCGGGCATGAAAGTTATCGCCGTGACCAATTCCTTCACGGCGGCGGAACTGCACGAGGCCGATCTCATCGTGGATTCGCTGGAGGAAGTTACCCTCGAAAATGCCTTGGCCCTCTTGAAGAACTGAAATGATAGGGCCACCACCGAAATAACGAAAGGTGTGTAGAACATCCGTCCCAGTTGTCACAGGCCGTTTGCGGCCTCTAACGGAAAGTTTGAATCGTGACCGACGTACCGTCGGTCGTGACAGCCGAGACGGCTATCCTACATTGTTTGGTCCTTTTCCCATGAAAAATTAGTTTGCGGCCAACGGTTGCACCGTGTTCATTCATGGTTTCGTACCGTTTGTTTATTCTCAAGGAGCAAGGCCCTGATGACCGGAAGCACGGAGCGAAACTTCATCGTCATCCGGGAGCCAAAACCCGTCCCCTATGAGGTCATGTTCGCCCGTCAAATGGAACGCCACCAGGCTGTGGCCGATGGCACCGAACCCAACACCCTTTTCTTGCTGGAACACCCCCCCGTTGTAACCCTGGGGAAGGACACCGACGAAGCCAATCTGCTTCTATCACGAGCGGGATTTGAAGAACACGGCATTGAAGTGCTGGAAACCAGTCGCGGTGGTGATGTCACCTATCACGGCCCCGGACAACTGATCGCCTACCCCATCCTGAATCTCAACCACTGGAAGCTTTCCGTCGGCTGGTACCTCCGCACCCTGGAGGCCGTACTCATTGACCTTCTCGCCGATTATGGCCTCCACGGCGAACGGGTCGAGGGCCTGACCGGGGTCTGGGTGAAGGGAGCCAAGGTCGCCGCCATTGGCATCGGCCTGCGAAAGTGGACAACGATTCACGGTATCGCCCTGAACATCCAGCCCGACATGAAGCACTTCGGCTATATCGTCCCCTGCGGAATCACCGACAAGCCCGTCACTTCCCTGGCACAACTGCTCGACGAAGTGCCCTCCTTCGACGAGGTATCCCAGCGTTTCGAGGAGCACTTCTGCACACACTTCGAGCTGTAGGGACGTACCGCCGCACACGTCGTTACAGTACGCAGAAGCACTCAGCGGCCTGGAAGAAGGACTTGGGGTTTGTGTTCGCAACGACAACGCGGCGGCATGTCCCGGTGGAGAAACATACACCACCTCAGCTTTGACCCCTCAGCAATTACCTCCGATCCGACATCGCAGATTCCCAAGCGCCCAACACCCACCGGGACAGGCCTCGCGCATCTGAGGTGGCAGCCTGTATGACGTTATCTGGCCCGCCAGGAATCGACCCGCTTTGAGGCGAAGGCCCTGAGCGCGGGTCCGTCCCTGAGTCGCATTATCAAGACCATGGGCGGTACATCCTCCTCCGGCAAGGCCATTTCACGGACGTGTGCTGCGGATCTCGGATTAACGCAAGGGACCTTTCCCCGCACCCGGTGCCGCTTCTTGCGCGGCGGGCTGCTGGGCCTCTTTCAGTTTTTCAACGGTGCCTCGAACATCGGGCTGGTCGGGGTTGGCCTTGAGGGAGGCTTCGTAACTCCGTTGCGCACCGGGATAGTCTCCTATCTGGCTCTGTATTGCGCCCAGGAAATTCCATAGTTTGATGTCCGTCTTCGCGAGACGTGCTGCGCGTTTGCCGGCCATAATCGCCTGAGGAAGGCGGGCTGCGGAATACAGCAGCCGCGCATAGGCATAGTGGTTTTCCACGGTATCGGAAAAGGAGCGGCGATGGATGTCGAAGTCTCTCAAGGCCAGGCGCAGTTGTGCGCGAAGGATTACGTCATAAGGCTGGGCATCTCTCCCTACGGCGGAAAGACGATCGCCCGCCTGGCCGATGTCGCCGTTGTAGACATCCACGACCAAGCGGCCCAATTGTCCCTGTGTGTCGGTGCTGTCCATAGCTAGCACGGCATCAAAGGCCGAGGCTGCCGCGACGGGCATGGCATTATTCAGATAAAAAAAACCGAGTTCATTGTAGGTCTTGACCGCTTCGGGGGATGTTTTGTCCCGCTTCAGCGATTCATAGAGGGCATCTATGCCTTCCTGCTGCTTCTTCTTGCCCATGGTGAGCAACGCGGAGCCGTACTCGCGCCAGAGAAGGGCGCTGTCCGCGCCTGAATCGAGTGTTTCCGCAGCGATTTCGGCGGCCAGATCATGGTCGCCTTTCAGGCGCAGGACCCTTATATAGCGCTGTGCGCTTCCAGCATCGCCCGTCGCGTCATAGTGATCGCGGTAGGCTTCCAATGCCTCTGCCAGGGCCGACTCGGCCTCAATGCCGAGAGATTCTATGGCCGCCGCGTCGTTTTTCGCCATTGCCTCCTGGCCCTTGCCCAAAGCGGCTTCATAACGCTGGAGGGCATCGTCGCCGTTTAGAAACGGAGAGGCGTTGACACGGAGGGGTAGCGCGGTAGCAAGTACCGCAATCAGGATTATTCTTCCCAGGCAGCGGGCGTGAGATCGTGCGACCACAGATCGGCCTCCATTCTATTCAATAAGTCCGAAAAGGTATCCCGGTGCAACGCGCACAGCGGAATCCCATCAAAGCGCTCGGTTAACCCATGGAGGGTGTCCCGGTCGCACTTGTCTTGCTTGTTCAGCACGTGATAGGTGGGCTTTTCGTCCAGTTCCAGTTCCCTGAGAAGCTTTTGCACAGCCTCATACTTGTCCTCAAGATCCGGGCACGAGGAGTCCATGACGTGAAGCAGTATGTCTGCATCTTGCAGCTCTTCAAAGGTGGTTCTGAATGCCGCCTTGAGTTCTTTGGGCAAATCCCGGATAAACCCCACGGTGTCGGTGATAATAACTTCCCGTTCCTGGGGAAAGCGGATGCGGCGGGACACCGGATTGAGGGTAGCAAAGAGGGCGTTTTCAGCGGTCACATGGCTGTTTGTAAGATGGTTGAGCAGGGTGGATTTACCTGCATTGGTATAGCCGACCACGGCCACGGTGGGCACGCCCTTGCGTTTCCGAACGCCACGGCGCAATTCACGGCGGGAACCGAGCTTGTTTACTTCGCGCTCAAGGCGGGCGATGCGATCACTGGCCCGGCGCCGGTCCACTTCGAGTTTTGTCTCGCCGGGACCCCGGCCACCGATGCCGCCGGTTAGGCGGGAAAAGGCGGAACTCTTCATGCCGAGGAAGGGCTGGCGATAACGTAATTGGGCCAACTCCACCTGGAGCTTTCCTTCCCGCGTTACGGCGTGGAGCGAAAAGATGTCGAGAATCACCTGCGTGCGGTCCACCACCTTGAGGTCGGTAAACTCGGCGACACTCTTCATCTGGGACGGTGACAAGGCCAAGTCGAAGATTATCATCTCCGCCCCAAGCTGCATGGCCTTGATAATGGCAAACTTGAGCTTGCCCTTGCCGGTGACGAACTTGGGGTCCGGCTTGCGACGCTGGGCAATTTCGTGGACCACGGTTATCCCCGCACTGCGTGCGAGTTCCTTCAGTTCCTCGATAGAATCCTGCGCCGCCGTTTGGGGTTTGCTCGAAACATGAATAACAACAGCCCGATCCATGTTGTCGCCGCTCTCGCGGCTGAAACTCTGGCGGGAGAACTCGTCTTCCAGCGCCCCGATAAAGGACATGAAATCTTCTGGCAAATCGTGAAATTTGGTGGGTTTCAATATCGTCCAGGGTTCGTCCCCGTCATTGGCGGGCATGAGGTGGGCGCGGTGAACTGTCCCCGGCAGCCCGTCAGAAGTTGCCTCAATTGCGACCACGCAATCAAAGCGCAACAGGGCCAAGTCCGTCAGATCGTCGTCGTCCAATGGCTCCTGTTTCAGATGGGTATGAATAAAGCGCAGGCCACAAAGCCGATTTCGACCCCGTCGGACGATGTCCGGCAAGAAAATGGACCGCGCATCCCCCACCACCGCCGCCGAAACACGACCCCGGCGATCAATGAGTAGACCGATCTGTCGCTTTATTTCCCGAGAAAGCTCGGTGATCGCACGGGCCAATTCGGGGCTGATGAGGGTGTCGGTGGGGACTTTCCTCTTGGCTATTTTTTCGAGTTGTTTTATTTGAGAGGCCTTGAGGCCCGATGTGTTACCACTTAACAGGGGAACTGCTCCTTCCAGAGTGCCGATGAATGCCTACGGTACCTGTCCTTATCCTACTATGCCAAACGGAATCGGGACAACAAAAATCGGCCCTATCCCTATGGGATAGAGCCGATATGCGTACTCGAAGCCAAATCTATGCTACTGGAGCATGACGCGGCGGACAATACGCTGCGTTTCCATGGCATCCAGGGTCTTCTGGGCTCTTCGGAGTTCCGAGGTGTCCAGTTTTTCCAGTTTCTTATAGAGGATCGACAGGTTGCCGATGGCGATTTGGAGGGCGTGGGTGGGTTCGATGCGCTGGGGTAGCATATCGATCGTAAGGTAGCCCTTATACTTTGCCGTCTTCAGGTAAAACAAGGTCTCCATGCTTTCCCAAAGGTTTATGCTGCCGGGAATCATGGCATCATCCCACAGGCGGTAGCCGTCGCTGAAATACATCTGAAACAGCTTGTTGGACCGTGTCAGGAAGGCCACGGACTCGGCAGGATTCTCGCCAGACATCATGGCATGGGAGAAGTTCATCGCGACACCCACGTTCTTCATGGCAATTTCCTGGCACATGGACAGGGCCTTTCCCACCGTGGCTACGGTAAGGTGTTTCCTGGGTTCACGGGGCTTATAGGTAATGGCGACGTTAACGTCCGGCGAGGCGTATTTCGCGATGGTCTTGATGGAAGAAATGACGGTATTCCAGTGGGCGGTGTAGTCCACCTGGAAGGGATAATCGAAACCATCGGTAAAAAGGCGAAGCGTGATTTCCGAAGCGCCCAATGCACGGGCCAAATCAGCGGCCTTGCGACCTTCATCGATGGCGGCATTGCGCGTTTTTTGGTGCTGGTGCCCAAATCCGGCCAATGAAAAGCGCCGGGAGTGGCAAAGGTTGGTATTCACGCCGGAACAAGCCAAGCCGTTGTCTTTCAGAAGGCGCTTCATGTCTTTCACGGGCAGATCAGAGGAAATATCGGTCTGGCTGACTTCAACGCCCTTCAGGCCCTTGATCTTCGCTGCAAGAGAAACCGCCTCCGTTACTTTGGGTATGTCGCGATACCCCTCCACGCAATAGCGGTCAGGGTTGCTTGAAAACACCCACAGTCCCGTGGAAAATTTTGCGGTCATTATGGTCTCCTATTGAATACTATTGGCCTGTCAACAGATATCGGCCGGGTTGGATGTGCATCGAAATGCGTGAACTGCATGGCCCCGCTGGCGCGATAGATACGCGCCGCGTACACACGAAATGGGGAATTCAAAGCGTGACTTCCTGATGGCTTCAGGCGGTCAGCCATCTATCTGGGCAATTATAGGTGATAACCACAGGAATGTCAATAGGTTCTAGGAAAGCCCAGGCTGCAAAACCAGAAAGAGAATAATGCATATTCCCATAATTCACCCGACAATATCCCATGTTATTCGAGGGTGGAATGTAAAAAAGAGGCGAGTGCAGGTAGCGGGGGAACTACCGTATTGCACTCGCCGGTGGTGGGAACCAGTCATTGCTGACTGATAACGTCGAAGAGCCAGGGGGAATGGCTCTTCGTGACGTCACCATAAGAAACCGCGTCGTCATCGACTTTATTCCCGCAATCGTAATTTTTTTATTTTATTTTATGGGACTTGAAAATCTCCACGGATTTCAGTGGGATGGCCGCTATTTTCATACTTTTATGCACTGAGTAATTACGCAATGACGCAATTAAGCGGCCTCACACGCAGCCGCCTCCCGGCTACGTTGGCCGCAAGTATTGTTTCTTCAGTCGCTTGTCGACGGAGAAACCGTGTCGGCTTGAAGTGGCCTCAGGTGATGTCGCATAGTAACGCTATGTCAGTCTCAGCAGAACAGCGGCAGTGGCTGACCCTGAAGATGATACCCGGGGTCGGCACCACGCTCTTTGTACGCCTACTGTCCCGTTTCGGTACGCCTCAGGAGGTGCTTTCCGCATCGGAATCCGCTTTGCGGGAGGTGGTCGGTCCCAAACTCGCCGAGCGGATTCGCGCATACCGCGATGTGGTGGATGTGGATCGCCAAATTGCGCTGCTGGGCGAATACAACGGGGGCCTCGTTACAATGGACGATGATGCCTACCCCCTGCTCCTCGCTGAAATCTACGATCCGCCGCTGGTGCTCTTTACGCGGGGAATGCTGGCGGCACCCGATGCCCCGTGCGTGGCGTTGGTAGGCACGCGCAAGCCTTCCACCTATGGCATCCGAATGGCCCGCCAACTGGCCTATGACCTCGCCTTGCGCGGCATCACGGTGCTAAGCGGGATGGCGGAGGGCATCGACACGGCCGCCCACGAAGGCGCGCTGGAAGCGGGCGGGCATACCATTGCGGTATTGGGATGTGGTGTCGATATTGTATATCCTCCGCGAAACGCGGAACTCATGCATCGAATTGTGGGCCAGGGGGCCGTTCTGTCATGTTTTGAAATGGGGGTCAAGCCGTCCAAAGGCCATTTCCCCTACCGCAACCGCATCATTAGCGGCATGTCGCTGGGCACCGTTGTCGTAGAGGCCCCGGTAAGCAGTGGCGCGCTTATCACGGCACGCAATGCGGCCGAACAGGGTCGTGAGGTATACGCGGTGCCCGGCGAAGCGGGGGCCTACAACAGCCGAGGTCCCCATGCCCTCCTGCGCGAAGGGGCCAAACTGGTGGAAACAGCGGAGGATATTATCGTAGAACTCGATGTGCCCGCCCCCCACCGCCAGCCGGAGGCCGCCACCACCACTCCCAATGATCCCGATATCGTATCCGCTCCCCCCCCGCCCTCCGTGCGCCCAAAGCCCAACCTGTCCTCAACGGAGCAGGTGGTCTTGGATGTCCTTCACAGCGATGGTTCATTCGTGGACGAGATTGCGGCTGCGGGCCGTGTTTCGGTATCCGAGGCTTTGAGCGCCCTGACGATGCTGGAACTCAAGGGGATGGTTCGCCAACTCAGCGGGAAGCGCTTTGCGTTGCGTTGAGTCCATGCCTCTCTTCGATTCCATAACCGACAAAGTACGCCTTGGCAAGCCTCTCCCCCTTCATTGGGATCTGATTCTCAGGGCGGCGACACCTGTTACCCGCGTGGCGATGAAGCGTCGACTCCGTCGACCCGTGAGTTCGGTCGATGCCCATGTAATTAGCTTTGGCAACATTACAGCAGGCGGCACGGGAAAGACACCGGCGGTGATTGAACGTGTCCGTTCGGAAGTCGCCCTGGGACGCAGGGTGGCTGTTGTCACGCGGGGATATGGCAGTGCGCGGGTATCCGAGCCTTTCGTGGTGACTCCCGAGATAACACCGGCGGAGGTGTGCCGTCTCGTCGGTGACGAACCAGCCCTTATTCGTCATCATGTGCCCGAGTGCCTCATCGTGAAGGCGGCGCGGCGTGTGGATGGTGCGCGGTTGGCAGTGGAAGGGCACGGCTGTGACGTGGTGGTTCTCGACGATGCGTTCCAGCACGTTCAGCTTGCACGGGACGAGAACATCTGCCTCATTGATGCCTCGAACCCCTTCGGGAGTGGACACCTGATTCCACGAGGAATCCTTCGTGAATCACTTGCTGCGTTGAAACGTGCGACGGAGATCGTACTCACCCGCTGTGATCAGGCGGTCGACCTTCCCGGACTCCGCATGACGCTGACCGAGTATGTTCCCGACTTGCCTGTCCGGGAAACCATTCATGCGCCGGGTAGTCTCTGGAATATCCAATCAGGCAACGTCGTGTCCTTGACCGACGTTGTACAGACACCGATCGTCGCCGTTTCGGGTATTGGCAACCCCGAGGCTTTCCAGAAGACCCTTTCTGCGCTGGGCTTCAATGTGGTTCGCGCCCTGTCCTATCGCGACCATGCCAAGATACCCCACGAGGCGTTGCTGCAACCGGGTGTTATAATTACCACGGAAAAGGATGCCATGCGGATTAGCGATCCGCCCGACAACGTCTTCGCCCTCGAAATCCTATTGAAGGATTGGAATCCGAGATGATGAATCCAGGTGGCCGTTTGGGTGGATTTGCATGTCATGGGCGATATAGTGTTTTTGTGAGCACAAACCAGGAAACAACATGAATTCGGAGCGACGAGATCCATCCATCTAGCAAGAACTGCGGGGCATTTGCGCGCAACTCCACCAGATCAAGCTTATTCTCTTCGGCCTATTTGTTCTGGTAGTAATCGCGCTAAGGTGAGCTTCGCCCACAACCCAAAAACTTGCTTACAGTATTCGCACTCATGTCAATATCCGTAACCAACTGAAATACTGACTGTTACAGGAATTTCTCCTGGGACTCGCATAAACCTTCTCTTTTTTTATAGGCCT
>JAJRPE010000628.1 GCA_024280935.1 Candidatus Hydrogenedentota bacterium | reverse complement strand
GAACTCCTCCAGAAACGTCATCTCCTTGTGATGTTCCTCTTGGTTGAGAATGTATCGTCAACCCATTTTTGGCGGCCCTTGGTTGAAAACACCATGTGGTAGATGAGATTGCAATACGATGAAAGCTCCTTTTGTGTGCCGTGTTTTGCCAGAGCAACCCGATTGTCCGTCACCCGCTGCGCGGGCTATTATCAGCTATGCTATTTCGTTCCTGGGGTTCCGCTCGTGCCTCGCTACACCCCAGGCTTTAGTCCGTCATCCGCTTCGCGGACTATGCCATAGCCGATGGGGTTTGTCCACCACAGAGGCACAGAGAGCACAGAGAATCATTTTCTCCGTGTCTTCTGTGTCTCTGTGGTGAGTATTGGGTTGTGGGCGAAGCCCACGTTAGAGAGCCAAGCCATAGGCGCCAACTGTGTTTTTCCGGATTGAAGCTACCATATGTTGTGCTCTGTCTGAGGGTCATGATACGATATATTGAATGTTCTGCCGAGAATATCCATATATTGTGCTTGACGCGTGGTAGGTAGCAAAATGACTAGACAGAGCCGTTGCAACAACGCCCTGCTGCGGGCGGGCTATCCCACCTTTCTCAGCATGTTTTCCCTCCTTTTTCTGCTGGGGACCGTCCAATCAGCCCAGGCCGCTTCGGTGGTACGCAAGCCCATGGAACCGGGGGTGATGATTGCTCTCAAAGGAGGGCGGACCCTCTATCTGGAATGTCGCCCGCCCCAGAGCAGCAAACGGGAAGCTTTCCTCAAGAAATATTTGGCCGATCCCGGCAGTGCGGGGCGTTTCAAGAGCTTGAGCACCGTGCCCCTCATGTACAAGGATCTCAAGCCTTCGGTGCAGCGGAAAATTATGGAAACCATGTTTCCACAGGATTTCGCCAACCCGGCGGGATGGTGGCACACCGTGACCTACGATGGAGCCGTGGGCGTGGAAACGTGGTGGAACCTCGCGGAGTGGCTCACCGGGAAAGGCACAAACTACAAGGCCCTGGAGTCGTTGAAGGAAAATCGTGCCGCCAGCGCCAGCACCCTGGTGAAGGGACAGGTTCTGTTTTTTCCGCGCTCCCTCTTATTGGCGGAGTTTCAAAAGCTAAGCCCTGATCACAAGGCGCGCATGGCACGTTTGCGGCCACCGGCTCCGAGAAAAAATGTACGTGTTGACGAGGACGACAAGGCCTTCGTGGAAGACTTTGTGGAGGGCGAACTGCGTTATGGAAGCGACAGCAAGGGCAACTACGCCGCCTATAAGATGAAAAAGGGCGAGGCCCTCTATACATCCGTCGTAATTCGATTCACCGAGTTCCGGGAAGTTACCGTGGTAAACGAGGTGGCCGACGAAATTCTGAAGCGCAACCGTATCTCCAACCCCCGCCATATTCACGTGGGCAAGGAAATCAAGATTCCCCTGGACATGATCTCTGACCGCTATCTGCCGAAAGACAGCGAGCGCCGCCAGGCTTTCGAGGCCAGCCACGCGGAAGTCGTGCCCGTGCGCCCCACTGGACGTGTGGGCAAGGGTCTGGACGGCGTCGTGGTTATCTTGGATCCTGGCCACGGGGGGGCCGATCAGGGGACCCATCACGGAAACGTGTTTGAGGACGAACTGACCTACGATATTGCAGTACGCATCAAGAAGCTGCTGGAGTCTTCGACCCGTGTCCGGGTGCATATGACGCTACACGACAAGAGTCAGGGTGACACGGCGCACAATGGAAAGCGCTTTCGCCACGACGAGGATGAAGTCGTCTTGACCACGCCCAACTATGCGCCGAACAATACCCGAGTTTCCGCGAATCTCCGGTGGTATCTGGCCAACGACATTTATCGCAAAGAGCTGGCACGGGGGATCAAGGCAGAGGATATGCTCTTCGCATCGATTCATTGCGATGCCCTTTACTACAAGCTCCGTGGTTCCATGGTCTATGTTCCCGGCGCCGCCTACCGCGATGAAAACGAGGCCCCGCCCAGCAGTGGCATCTATAACAATTTCAAAGAGGCACGGGAGCACCGGACCGTCCGGTTTACGAAGGCCGAATTGCGGCGCGATGAGGCCATGTCCCGGGGTTTCGCCAAGACGCTGCTCCGTTCACTGCGTTCCCATAATCCCCGTATTGCGGTCCATCGGACGAGCGACCCCATTCGGAATGTCATCCAGCGTACGCGCACCAAGCGCTATGTGCCCACGGTGCTGCGGAACACACTCGTGCCAACGAAAGTGCTCGTTGAAACGGCCAACCTGAAGAACCCCACGGACCGTGAGCGGCTCTCCGATCCTAAATGGCGCCAGTGGTACGCCGAGGCCTTCGTCGCGGCGGTGAAGGCTCACTATTCCTCCTAGTTGGGGGATCGGAAATATCCTGTGGACGCTGTGGATGGCGTACCCTGTCCACTTCGTCCACAAGAACAACCGTCTGGGTGCCACCCTCACGCGGAGGAGCAAAGCGGGGGAGCAAAGCGGGGGAGCTTGCGGGTGCAAGTCAGCAGGTCGCCCCAATGCCAGCGGGAAGAGTGACCAAGGCGGCTCGCGACGTGTTGCGGCCCAAACGACGGGTGAGGCACTCCTGGGCACTCGCACCCGCAAACTTGGCCGGGGACCGGCCGCGTGTGAGGGTGGCACCCTTGCGGTGGTCTTTGAACGGTGAAGTAGCTGTCGGCAAGGAGGGGACTATCCAGTTTCGGGAGACCTTGGTTTTGCACGGGTAAACCCTTCGGGGCTACCCGTGGCACTCGCAGATTCCCTTGAAACAAAGGATGCTGAGATTGGGTTGCGGCTGGGACTGCATCTAATCTGGGTACCCTTTCTCAAACAAAATCCATCCTTGAGGCAGTCTTTGAACGCTGACAGTAAATCCTGGCTTTCGCACCACGTTGTCAATTTGCTCGTTGGGTCCACTTCGTCCACAAGAATATCCGCACATTATTATCACTATGCGGTGTCTGCCGCCTTGAAACGCCGGGGGCAGGGGTGTAAGATCACCCCTTCTTATGCCACCGTAGCTGGCTGCGACGGAAATCGTTGGGTAGGGCGTTGTGATGCCCTAATCCGTGCGCTTGGCCCCTCGGGCTACCAATCGCCAGTGCTGTGAGCACAATCTCTACCTTGATCCTGAATGCTGTACGAAGGAAGTTAACTACATGCAGACTGCTGACCGCCTGAATAAGATTCCTCCCTATCTCTTTATGACCCTGCGGAACAAGATCAACGAAGCGAAGTCCCGTGGCATTGATGTCATCAGCCTCGCCATCGGCGATCCCGTGGAATCCACTCCCCAATCTATTATCGATGCCCTGTGCAAGGCCGCCCAGGACCCAGCGAACCACCCCTACCCGACCGACGAAGAGTGGGGCATGTTGGCCTTTCGCGAGGCGGTTGCCCGTTGGTATCAACGTCGCTACAACGTGACGCTGGATGCGAGCAAGGAAATTGTCGCCCTTATCGGTTCCAAAGAGGGCTGTCACCATTTCGCCCTCGGTGTGATTAATCCCGGCGATACCGTCCTCGTGACAGACCCCGGCTATCCGGGCTACAAGCCCAGCATCTGGTTTGTGGGTGCCGAGCCCCACGCCGTACCCATGAAGTCCGAAGATGATTTTCTGCCCAATTTTGAGGATATCCCGACCGATGTGGCGAAGAAGGCAAGCGCCTTTTTTCTGAACTACCCCAACAATCCCACGGGTGCCGTGGCGACCCCTGAGTTCCTGAATAAGCTCGTGGAATTCGCCAAGAGCAACGACATCGTTGTGTGCTACGACAACCCCTACAGCGAGGTGGTTTTCGGCGTGGACCGGTTGAGCTTCCTGGGAACACCCGGCGCCAAAGACGTGGGCGTGGAGTTGAATTCCCTGTCCAAGCCCTACAACATGACGGGCTGGCGCATCGGTATGGCCAGTGGCAACGAAGACATCATCAAGGCCATCGCGACCTCCAAGGCCAACACCGACTCCGGCATCTTCAATGCCGTCCAGTATGCGGGCATTGAGGCCCTGGACAACTGTGACGACCACATCGTGACCATGCTGGAAACCTATGGTCGTCGCCGTGCGAGTATCATCGAGACCCTGCGCGGCCTCGGTTGGACCTATGACCCGCCCAAGGGCGCTTTTTACCTCTGGGTTCCCGCGCCGAAGGGCTATACGTCGGCGGAATTCTGCGACTATATGCTGGAAGAGTGCGCGGTGGTGCTGGCTCCCGGTGCGGGCTATGGTGTTAACGGCGAAGGCTTCGTGCGCTTCTCCCTGACCGTGTCCGACGAACGCCTTGAAGAAGCCCTGACGCGGATGCGTGACAAACTGACACCCTTTACTTTTTAGAACGTGCCACACTTCGGTGTGTGCCTTGGGAGCAAAAAAGGGACTGACGCAAGGGGCGCGGGGTACAAGCGCAAACCGGTCTGTCCCTTCTTTGCGGCCTGAACAGGGGAGAAAGAGCGCGTGGTTGAAGCAGCCCGCCAACTGATAGCCAATATGAGTGCATTCGGTCTGGAAATAGTAGAAGAGCAAATTTGTGTCATTCCCGATGGCGCAACGAAACAGGGAGCCCTCGAATCGCTTATCAGCGCCGTGGGCAACAATCCCGTCGTGACCGACGTGGAAGCCCTGCGCAGTGCCGTGTTTGAGCGGGAAGCGATCATGAGCACAGGTATTGGTGACGGCATCGCGATTCCCCATGTCCGCATTCCAGAGGTTACGGAAGCGACCCTTGGCGTCGCCGTCGCCCCCGCTGGGATCGGCTTCGACACCCTCGACAACAACCCGGTCCATGTGATGGTACTCTTTGCCACGCCCGCCGAATCCGACAAAGTGTACCTGAGCCTCCTCGCCCAGGTAATGCTTGCCTTGCGCGACAGGGAGTTGTTTGACGCCCTCGTGGCCTGTAAAACCGCCGCTGAGGTCTACGCCCTGCTTAAGGGGTAAACCCGCCGGGGGCTGCCTCGCCCGCGCCTTTTGCGCGAAGCGAAGTGTGCGCCGGGTCGAAACAGGTATCTGGCGCTATGCAACGAGTCCCCGAACAGGCGGGGTTGGCCAGGAGGTCGGACATTCCTGTCCGACATAAAGGGTGCCATGCTTTCAAAAGCCTCCTGTTGATACACTCCGCCACCCGCAATGGAAAAAACAAAACACGTTGGGCACGCAGCACGTTATTCACAGACCCACGCCCGCTCCGAAGCCCGACGTGCGCCTTCTGTCGGACAGGAATGTCCGACCTCCTTTGCTGTCGCATCCAGAGAAGATCGTGAATGCGCCGCGTCAGCGCGAAGGCCCCGAGGTGGTCGTTGCTGGTCTGGTGGGCCAAGTAGCCGTTGGTATCGTAGGCATACCGGCTGCCTCGCCGCCCGCGACGGCGCAAAGAACCCGCCACAACGATGCTCCCAGTCTTGCTCATGCGTATACAATGCTCCATAAGCGTGTGGTATTGCAATTAACCTGAGACAGCACCAACAGCACCTTGTTTGCCAAGCTCCTCTGTCCAAATATAAGTAACTGTCCCTATTTTACCAAGTAACTGTCCCTATTTTACCATTTTACCTAGCGTTCACGGGCCACTTGGGGTGCCACGGACAAGGGGCGATAGCCCTTGCCCGTGCCTGGAAGGCATGTCCAACAGACAATAGACCAATGTGTATCCGCTCCCTGTTTTGCACGGGCAAGCCCTACCGGGCTTGTCCGTGGCACCCGCAGGTTGTATTTATAAGGACAAGGTGATATCAAGAAAAAGTGGAGGGTGTGAACACTTACGATAAATTTTCAGGGGAGGGAACCGTTCTTTGGGGAACTTATTCGCCCGGAAGGGGTTTCATTAGATGGGGGTTCTGCTCACAACCCGAATCTCGAAGTAAACATCTGCTGGAGAATCGGGTTTCAGGCAATATTTATAGGGGGTTAGGGGAGACGAAAAGCCATCTTGCCTGTCAGGAATCTCAACGATAGGTAAGCCCAATAAATTTGCCGATCCAAGTAGTTTGGGGCAAAAGAGACCACCGGGATGACGCCTCCTGCCTCGAAGGAGAAGACAATGAACAGGCTCGTACTCATGATCGTGGCGCTCCTCGCGGTGCTCAGCGCAGGGGCCGCGCCGCTTGGGGACACGACTCCCTTTGAGACCCGCCGCAACGTCGCTTCCACAAACCCCATCGACGCCTTGGTGGAGGCTTCCCTGGAGCAACAGAATATTCGTTCCGCGAACCGCTGCTCTGATGCCGTTTTTGTCCGGCGGGCCTACCTCGACGTAATTGGCATGTTGCCCAAGCCGAAAGAGGTACAGGACTTTTTGAAGGCTGACGACGCGGACAAACGCGCACGGTTGATTGATGAACTCCTGGTGCGGCCCGCCTTCGCTGACTATTGGGCCATGAAGTGGTCTGATCTGTTGCGGGTCAAAGCCGAGTTTCCCATCAACCTCTGGCCCAACGCTGTGCAGGCCTATCACCGCTGGATCTACGATGCAATTCGGAATAACATCCCCTATGACCGCTTCGCCCGTGCGCTGCTCACGTCGAGCGGCAGCAATTTCCGTGTGCCCCAGGTCAATTTCTACCGAGCCATGCAGGGGCACGAACCCGCGACCATTGCCGCCACCGTAGCGCTTACGTTCATGGGTACGCGCATCGAGAACTGGCCGGAAGACCGTCGCGCCGGGATGGAAGCCCTGTTCTCGCGTGTCGCGTACAAGCCGACGGCAGAGTGGAAGGAGGAGATCGTCTACCTGAATCCAGCACCCGCCAAAACGCTCCAAGTCGTCCTGCCCGATGGTGCCCCTGTGGCGATAGACCCCGACATGGATCCTCGGCAACTCTTTGCTGCGTGGCTGACCGAAAAGGAGAACCCGTGGTTTGCACGCAACGTCGTGAACCGCCTGTGGGCGTGGTTGATGGGGCGGGGAATTATCCACGAAGTAGACGATATCCGCCCGGATAACCCGCCCGTAAACCCGGAATTGCTGGCCTGTCTCGAAAAGGAACTGCTGCGTTCGAACTACGATCTGAAGCACATCTACCGCCTGATTCTCACATCGCAGACCTACCAGCGCTCGTCGATTCCGCGTAGTGACGACCCCGCCGCCGAGAAGCTCTTCGCCTTTTACCCCGTGCGCCGTCTGGACGCGGAAGTGCTGATTGACGCACTGACCGGGATCTTCGGTGGGAGCGAGCGGTATAGCAGCCGCATTCCCGAACCCTTTACCTTCCTTCCCAACGACTACCGGACCGTGGCGCTGGCGGACGGCAGCATCACCAGCGCCTTCCTCGAACTCTTCGGACGTCCGGCACGCGACTCGGGCTTCGCGTCGGAACGCAACAATGAAATAACCGATGCGCAACGGCTCCATCTACTCAACTCGACGCATATTCAGAAGAAAATCCGTGACAGTTGGAAGACCAAACAGTTTGTCCGGCTGGCAAAGAAGGATCCCCGCCAGGGCATTCGTTCGATTTATCTGCACCTGCTGTCACGCCCGCCAACGGAGGCCGAAATCGAGGCCATTGTACGCTACGCGGAACAGAACAATGTCGAAGTACGCCAGGCCGTGGAAGACCTGGTGTGGTCCCTGGTTAACAGCAAAGAGTTCCTTTACCGTCACTAGCGTGGCTGAGCCACAACCAAGATTTTGGTCCTTGTTACCCGCCACCTGAGTCTTCTTGTTTTATGGCGGTTTTTCCAGATTAAGGCACTGACATCCGTAACGACGAGAGAGATTGGGCTTATGGACACGAACAGAGAAGCAAGGGGAATTTCACGGCGCTCGGCGCTCAAGCATGGACTTCTCAGCGCGGCAATGTTGGGAACACACGGAATCGCCAGCGGCCAACCCAGCCCAGGCACCGCCAAAGCCAAATCGGTGATTCAAATCTGGATGTGGGGCGGCCCGAGTCATCTGGACACCTTTGACCCGAAGCCCGGTGCCGGACATGACTATTGCGGAGCCTTGGATACGGCGATTGCCACCAATGCCGATGGCGTGCAAATCAACGGGGCCTTGCCCATGCTGGCGAAACAGGCGGATAAATATTCGATCATTCGGAGCATGACGCACGGCATCAACGCCCACGAAACGGCTTCCTACGCCAGCCAGACGGGCCGCGAACCCGGACGGCTGGTCTTCCCCAGTGTCGGTGCTGTGGTATCCATGTTCAAAGGTGTCGATCAGGGCTACAAAGGGGTGGTCCCGCCGTACATCGTACTGACCCAGCCGCAGGGGCGCTTTTCCGAAGCGGGTTTTCTGGGGCAAAAGCACAAGCCCTTCGCCACCGGGGGCGACCCCAACCGGGATCCCTTCGCGGTGGAGGGAATTATTTTTGAAGGACTCACCGACGAACGCCAGCGGCGGCGGCGCAAGTTGCTCCACATGCTGGACACGCTCGGTGTTGCCATGCCGTTGAATTCGAGCTTTCAGCGTTTCGACGAATGCGAGGACAACGCCTATGATCTCATGTTCGGTTCCGCGCGCCGCCTTTTCGATTTACGGGAAGAGAAAAAGGCCACCCGTGAACGTTACGGTCGCAACACCTTCGGTCAGTCCTGCCTGATGGCCCGGCGGCTGGTCGAGGAGGGGGTGCCCTACATCACAATCAACTACAACGGCTGGGACACGCACAAGCGGCATTTCGAGATCATGAACCGAAAACTGCCTGAGATGGACCAGGGCATGTCGGCGCTCCTGGAGGATCTGGATCAGCGTGGTCTGCTCGACAGCACCATCGTCTGGTGGATAGGCGAGTTCGGACGTTCGCCGAAAGTCCAGTGGAAGGCCCCGTGGAACGGCGGGCGCGGCCATCACGGCGCATGCTTCTCCTCCGTCGTCGCCGGGGGCGGATTCAAGGGTGGTCACGTCGTGGGCGCATCGGATGCCCGTGGAGAGGATGTGAATGACCGGCCGGTGTCTCCGCGTGATCTCATTGGCACCATGTATGGGTTGCTTGGCATCGATCCTGACGGGCCGCTGCCAAACCCGGCAGGTCTTGAGGTGCCTGTTCTCCCGGCAGTCGGGAAAAATAAAAATACGGGCGGTCGCCTCACGGAGATCGTCTGACATGAAAAACACCACGGTTCGCGTGAATCCGCGTTGGCTTTGCCTGGTGACATTCCTGTTTCTGACGGCAACAGCGTGGAGCCAGTCGTCCCAACGCGAGCAACATATCGGCTACCTCTACCCGGCGGGTGGCAAACAGGGCACGACATTCCAGGTAACCGTGGGCGGCCAGTTTCTTCGCCGCGTAACGGATGTCTACGTGTTGGGCGAAGGAGTCACCGCTTCGCTCGTGCGCTACGTGGGCAATTTTAAGTTGGACGGCTCCCAACGCCGTGAACTCCGGCGGCAGGTGGATCTGCGATGGAATACACTGCGCAAACAGCCAACCACGAAATATGAAACTCCGATCAAGAGGGCGGACGGGGAACCGGTGAAATTGCCCGACCATCCGTTGATAAATAACCTGGACACCATGAACCTGCGCGAGGTGGCCTATATACGAAGCCTCTTCGCGAATGTCGGAAAGCAAAAACCCAATTCCCAGATAGCGGAGATCGTCCTGATTGAGGTCACTATCGCCCCAGATGCAATCCCGGGAAGACGTGAACTTCGACTCGATGTTCGAACAGGTTTCACCAATCCCATGATCTTCGAGGTGGGGCAAACACGGGAGGTGCTTGAGAGCGAGTACAACGACCCCCACACGGGATGGATGAAGCTGCCCGACCTCGAAGTTGCGGACCTCCCCGTAGTGCTCAACGGGCAGATCCTTCCCGGTGACATTGACCGTTTCCCCTTTCGGGCCACCAAGGGCCAGACGCTGGTTCTCGACCTCCATGCCAGGCAACTGGTTCCCTATATTGCCGACGCGGTGCCCGGTTGGTTTCAAGCCACCATGGCCCTTTATGACCCTGCGGGCAATGAGTTGGTTTTTGCGGACGACTTCCGTTTCAATCCCGACCCCGTCATCTTCTTTGACGTACCTCGGGACGGCATCTATGAACTGGAGATTCGTGATGCCATTTACCGAGGACGCCAGGATTTTGTGTATCGCGTCCACATCGGCACACAGCCCTTTATCACGCGTATGTACCCGTTGGGCGGAAAAGAGGGTGTAGCAACCCAGGCGGAGATTTCCGGTCACAACCTCAGCGAGACGCAGGTGACACTGGATACGACCCCCGGCGAAAAAAGCATCCGACAGACCGTTTTGCACCAGGGCGAAACGCTTTCCAATCCGATGACTTTTGCCGTTGATACCTTGCCGGAGCGCAATGAGCAGGAACCCAACAACCAAGTAGCGGAGGCCCAGCCCATCGAAGTACCCCTGACCCTCAACGGACAAATCCGTTGGGCTGGGGATTCGGATGTATTTCAGTTTGAGGGACGGGCGGGCGACGAGATCGTAGTCGATGTTAGGGCCCGAAGATTAGCATCGCCGCTGGACGCGCTGATCCGACTGATCGATGCCTCCGGCGACGTGCTGGCATGGAACGATGACTACGTGGAGAAGGAAGGCCATCTTTACCGTGGCGAGGGCCTGCTGACCCACTATGCCGACCCCTATCTGCGCTTCCGCCTGCCGAAGGATGGTGCATACTTCGTGCAAATCGTCGATGCGCAGCGCCACGGTGGCGCGGCGTATGCCTACCGCCTGCGCATCGCTGCCCCCAGGCCCGATTTTTCCCTGCGCGTGACCCCTTCGACCCTGAATATACGCCCCGGAAACGCCGTGCCCATTCGGGTACATGCGCTACGCAAGGACGGCTTTAACGGCCCCATCGACATCATGCTGGTGGGTGCCCCGCCGGAATTTTTGCTGAGCGGCGCACGGATACCCGCCAACCGCAACAGTGTGCGCATGACGCTCCGTGCCCCGCGAAACGCCCGAAAGGCTCCCGTCCACCTCAAATTGGCGGGCCGGGCCAAGATCGGCAACACGCTGCTTAATCGCCCGGTCCTACCGGCGGACGATACCATGCAAGCCTTCCTGTGGCGCCACCTGGTGTCGGCCCGGGAGCTTCTCGTCACTGTGCGCGGCCCCAAGTACGCGGGCCGCTTCGTCCAATTGGTGAACAACGCAACCCTTCCGATCCCGGAAGGGGGTACGGCGGAGGTGCATGTTTTGACACCGAGTGCGGCCAGCCTCGATACGGTACAATTGGAGCTTGACAATCCGCCAGACGGATTGACGCTCGTCAGCACCCGCGTGTCCGGCGACAGCATGGTCTTGTTGCTGGGAATCGAGGGGAAGGGTTTGGAGGCAGGATATGCCGGCAACCTTATCACCAATATTTTTATCGAGGAGGATCAGCCCGGCAAAAACGCCAAGAGGAAGCGTAAACGCCGTGTGCCCTACGGCTCGTTACCGGCTATTCCCTTCGAAATCGTAAAACGTTAATGGGGCACAAAGAAAAACGAAAGTGTTCACGGCGGGCAGGAGTGCGGACTTTCCAGTCCGCAACAAGGGCGGCGTTACGTCAGCCAAGGCCGCTCGTGTTTTTCCATGCACCACATGCATCGGCTGGCGCAACGTGTACCCTGCGGCGGGTCGCAGACGCGCCCTCCTGATACCCGGTGAACGGTTACGAAAAAACCTATGGCCGTTGCTATGGGTCTGTGATTTCTTTCAGGTAGGCTTCGATGCGTTCGGCTTTCTCACGATACTTAGATGCCCATTGAAGCGCACGTTTTTCGGTGGCGCGACCCTCTTTCGCATACCGCTCAAAAAGGGTCACGAGATCACGGCACGCGGACGCGTCTTCTTTCAGTAGATCGACCGCCGCTTCCGCGTAGGCCTTCGCATCACCGCCCACTTCCAAATAGAGGGCGTTAAGTGCGAAGTGCAGCCCAATCTCACGACCCGCTGCACCCATGGATTCCGAAAAAATGGACTCTTGTTCCAAGTGCTGTTTTCGGGTGGGGCTTGGTTTTTCACCCGTCCACCAGAAGGCATAAAATAACGGGGTGTCATCGGCCTGTTGGGCTGCTTCGCTTAGAAATCTAGGGACAGACTACGGATAGCGAATTAATTCCCCTGAATGTTCCGCAATAAAGGGCACAGACCCGTCTTCGCTCGTCCCTCGCGACCCTTGCGTGTTGGCGAGCAGGATGCCGTGGGCGAAGGCGCGCGATGTGGTGCGGTGTCCCGGCGGGCTTTGGGAAAGGGCCGTCTTGTCAGAACACCAGCCCACACCCTGCTCCACCGGGACATGCCCCCTCGTTGCAGTGGGCCCACTCCCCGGAGCAATAGCACGGGCCACGCGGCAGGCTCTCCTACCGTGCCGCGCCTGTGCGGGGGTACGTCCCTCAGGGACTGCATCGCGCTGAAAGGAGCGTTGGGCAGGGTGATTGTGTTGATGTGAAGG
>JAJRPE010000627.1 GCA_024280935.1 Candidatus Hydrogenedentota bacterium | reverse complement strand
GGTAGCGAACCCGCGTGCGTCTTGGTAACAAGGGGTCTGAAGCCGGGTGTAGCGAGGATGCAGGCCGTGTTGTTGAACCCCGAAATAGTCGATATTGTGGTCCATAGGGATAGCCGCGCTTCTGGCGCGGGGAAAGCCGACACCATGCCGCGGTGTGGAAGGCAGCAGTTCCCGGCGCACTATGGCGAGTGCCGGAACACCACCGGGGTCTGAGTGCAGGGCATGTATTCATAAGGGTAGCTCGGGAACTTGGGAGAGCCATCGTTCTCCTTGTGCAACGCCGGGAAATTGAGTCCGCCGGCTTAACAACGGACCGGGTGTCATCAGGGCGCTTCCTCCAGATGATGAGCGAATAAGCGGAGCACACAAGGTACCAATTTGCGAGCGTAACGCGAAGCAAATTGGGATGGGACGATGGCAGTCGTAGCTGCGCATAATACCGCTGGCGCGCCGTATGGCGTGGACCGGAAAGGTGGGGAACCAATGCCCACGGGACCCACTGCAGGGAAGGCAAAGCAGGGCATAACGCCTTCAGGAAGGCACTATGGGAGAAACATTGAGTTCAGAAACTATATCAGCGAAACTCCTGAAGATTGCAAAACGGGCAGCAATGTTATGCGCCAGCGCCGTGTCAAGGCGTTGGTTACCGAGGAACCGGATGAGTGAATTGCTCACGTCCGGATCTGTGGGGGGCCCGGCGGGAAACCGCTGGGCCTACCCGGCACGTCCGACTGGACAGATACTTGACCAGCGGCGATAATGTTCGTGTAGCGGCATTGGTCTGGCCGCGCTATTTGGTGTGAACCCCTCCCAAATACGGCCTGAGACCACAACATGTATTGCCTCCCCGTTGGCCCTGTGTTACAATGGCCGTTTGGAGGTGCCCTCGGTGCGATTTGGAAACAAGACCCGGAAATTGGCGGCGGCGGGCCGTCGTTTTTTTGGGGAGCGCACCCGTGATGATGATGCCAGCGCCCTTGCCGCAATTCAGGAACCGAATGCCACCGATATTGAGGAGATGGTTATGCCCCCCCCTGCCCCGGAAGAATCCATGATCGCTGGGGATCCGACCCAGCACTTGCTGACGGCGCTCGGGCGCTTCCAACGGCAGGTAAGCCGGGCTGAAGAGGGAGCGTCTCAAGAAGCCTGGTGCGACGAGTGCATGAATCAACTCATCGTGGGCATTGAGATTGCACTCAATCAGTCTTGGGCGGATGTCAACGAGGCCCTTACCGATACGGCACGAATCCTCCAAACCTACGAAGATGCAAAAAGAGCGTCCGAATGTGTCCCCTTCCTTAAAGACAGCTATGAGATTCTTTGTCTCATGGTGGGCGATCTGATCGTTGACAATGTCCGCTCCGGTGTCATGAAAAAGTGGCGCGAGCGTTACGAGCACGCCTTGGATGACCTTGCCAATCTGGGCCTGACCCTGGTGGATGACGGAGCAGCACAAGACCGGGAAGAACCGGAGGAGACGACTGCCGACGGGGAACGGCACGCCTTTGATACGCCCGCCCCTTTTGCGCCTGCTCAGACGGAAGATGATAGCGCTCCCTCCGAGGAAGTTGATGCCTTTGACGCATTGATCGGCGAGACCAATACCGATAGTGCGAACGAGCACGTGGAAGAATCCCAGGATACACCGCCGACCGCAACGGAGAGCGACCCCTTCGCACCCGTGACAGAGGAAGCCTCCCCCTTTACGACCCCGTCCATGGAAGAAGATGCTTCGGAGGAGTCGGTGCTGCCGTCACTCGATGAGTTGCTCGGCAATGAGCCGTCCAATGACGCACCGGAATTGGCGCTGTCGAGTGACTTCACCGCCGATGCGTCGCCAACCTTTGAGCCGCCACGTGGCGCTGAGCTTGCTCCAAGTGGGCTTGCGCCTGTCGATGAATCGCTCGAAGCTCCGTCGGCTGGTGACACGTTTGAATCCGCTCCCCGCGAAGACGATCCTGCGGCGGAAGCGCCGGTCGTAAGCAAGAATTCCGTGGAGGAATCCCCGGTACCCGCGCCGCCAGCCACCGACATGTTGGTCGAATCTAAACCCGAAATTTTGGCTGAGGCGCCGCCTGTTCCCGCGCCGGTCTCCGACCCCGAGCCGGAGCCAGGCACCCCGGAAGCCCTCTTGAAGACGGCCCAAGAGGCCATGGCGCGGGGCAACGTAGCGGATGCGAAAGTATTTGCACTCCAGCTTGCTGCCAACATGGCACGCTTGGAAGCTGAGCAGGTTGAAGTGCGCACTACTGAAATCGAAACCAGAATTAGCGCAAATGTGGAAGAGGTGACAGCGTCTGAACGCGCTGTTTCCGACGCGGAAGAACGTGTTCGCGCCCTGGAAGAGCAACTGACCCAGTGCCAACAGGATTTCGACAGAAAGCGTCAGCACATCCAGCAGCTTCGCGACGATGTGTCGTCTGCGGAAAGTTCGGTAGCCGACTTGGACAGCCAGATCGCAGAACTGGCGGCGCGTCGTGAAAAAGAGCGGGAACGACTCGCAGAAAGCCAGGAAGTTCTGGGGGATAGCCTCACCGAAGAAAGCCGGATGCAGGCGGAGTTGGACGCGCTGAGTGATGAAGAGGGCGGCGCTCAGGAGAATTTGGAAAGTGTTCGGTGCCGGGTGCGCGATCTTCAAGAGAAGGGCGGTTCCCATGAGGCCGATCTGGCCGCAGCACGGACAGAGCTGGCGGCACGGCAGAGCGCCGTCACCGATATAGAGAAGACTATCGGAAGCGTTGGCGGTGTTGTGGACGGCCCACAGAAATCGGGTGATGAAAGCGGAGCGGAGCATGGGAAAGAACAGGTCGGCGGGCATAACGAAGATGCCGAGTAACCGTTCACAGCTCACTGTAGTGACCCAAGCACTATCGTCATTCAACAGGAAGGAAACGCCTGATTTTGGCCAGGAAAGGTGAGATTGTCGGCGCCGTCGATTTTGGTTCCCGGGAAGTGCGCGTCATCATCGCCTTGGAAGGAAACGATGGAACGGTTCAGATCCTCGGGCATGGCGCGGCCCAGGGACGCGGTTGTGTCTCCCAGGGTTTGATCCAGGATTTGAGCGCGGCCCAACGCGCCCTGAAGCAGGCCCTTCACGCAGCCGAAAAGGAGGCCGGAACAAAAGTCTCCTCCCTGTTCTGTGGACTGAGCGGCACCAATGTGGAGTCCTTCATTCGCGATGGCAACGTTAAGCTCGACCGTGACATGGTCGAGCTGGCCCACCTCGAAGAGGCTCTTGACCTGGCATCACGGGACATTCTGGCACCCGGCAAACAAGTTATTTCCTCCATCACTTCCCAGGAGTGGTATGTAGACGATCTTCGCGTGATCGATCCCGTGGGAATCCGGGGCAGCGTGCTGAAGACGCGGGTCCATTTTGCCCAGATTCCCTCGGTTATTGAAGACAATATCGTAACGTGCATCGAGTCTCAGGGCCGCGAGTTGGAAGATATGGTCTTTCTTCCCCTGGCGGCGGGCCTCGGTTGTTTGACGCCCGAAGATATGGAATTGGGTGTCGCCCTCCTGGACATGGGACGGAGCACGACCAGCTTGGCCATGTATCGCGACCGGCGTATTTTGACCACCCAGTGTTTTGACTGGGGCGGCTTTCACATCACGCGCGACGTGGCAGCGGGCCTCCATGTTTCCTTTGAAGAGGCGGATGAGCTGGTGTTGGAATACGGTATTTCCGATTTCCTGATTCAAGAAGAATTCGGTAAAACAACCGAGGGGGAAGCCGATGTGGAAGGGGCACAGGGGCGCTCCGCGCAGATTAAGCTCAAGAGCGCGGTCCATGGCGCACCGACTATCGTGGATCGCGCCACGCTCGACATGATCATCTTTGAGCGTTCCCGCGAACTGCTCCATAAGGTACACCAGTACATCAATTCCCGAGGACTCTCCAAACACTTGGTGCGGGGAATTATTCTGACCGGTGGCGCGGCTTCCATTCGCAACCAGGTGCAGCTTGCGGAAGCCGTTTTCCAGGTGCCCTCTCGACAGGGCATTCCCGAGGGGATTGATGTGAGCCCACAGCCTGTACAGACCGTGGCCTACACGCCTGTGGTGGGTGTGGCGCGCCACGGCTTTGAATACCGTGCCGCTGCCCGTAATGGGCGAATTGAACTCCGGCGCGGTATTATCGGGTCGTTTTTTCACACTATCGGGTCGTTTTTTGGGCGCTATTTCTTCTAGGGTTCCAAGGTTGGAGGTGAAGCATGCCGCTGACATTCGCGCACCCTGCAGCGGTGTTGCCGGGATACAGGTGGCATCACCGGGGATTTCCCTTCGCCGCGCTGGTTATTGGGAGTATGAGTCCTGACTTTGAGTACTTCTTGCGATTGGAGCCCATAGGACATTTCGCCCATACGTTGTCGGGGGTGATTCTATTTTGCCTGCCAATCGGACTCGTGGTTTACGGGATCTTCCGCACCTTGGTTTCACCACTTCTCCCCGCGTGTTTACCCATATATCTTCAACGGCGCTGGCCGGAGGTCAATGAATTCGCAGGCTCTCGCATTCGTCGGTATAGTACACTAGTCGGCGCGATTGTGCTCGGTGCATTGACCCACATTGGCTGGGATGCCTTCACCCACCAAGCTGGCGCTGTAGTAGTTCATCTTCCTGCATTGAGCACGGTGGTATTGGGACTCCCCGTCTACAAGGTGCTCCAACATGGCAGTACGGTCTTGGGATTCGCTCTAATCGCACGGTGGATCCACGCACTGCCGGTCCATGACAACGGTGTGCCAAGTTTGAATCCCAACCGTATGTACATAGCGTTTGTGGTCGCTTTCCTGGGGTGCTTCGCTGTGCTTGCCGGTATTAGCCCACCCGTGACAATGGGCAGGCTTGTTGTGGAAGCTATTGATGCCGTACTGCTTGCAGTATTAGTCACCTGCATGTGGCAACGGTGTCGAATAGCTGGAGCACAGCCCACCCCGTAGTAATTTGTAATTTGTTGCCCGAAAACGGCGCAGGTGCTATGCTTGTGGAAGCAATGCGCCCCATATATCAGGGGTGCAGTCAAGAGGGTGACCGGTCCGGCTGAAGCCGTATCCGGCAGAGCCGCGTAGCGATTGCGTGTTTTCAACGTGGCCGGGCCGCAACCAAGACGTATGGTCTTTGACGTCTCTCGCCAAAGAACTCTCTTGTTTTTGTGACAGTTCTTGCGGATTGAGACACTACACTTCTTCCTGGACGTTGCCCGGAAGAAGTGGCACCTTCGGTGCAACGGGTGAATCCGGGTACAATCGTTACAGCCATGTAACATGAGCGACCGCCCCGAAGGGGCCTAACAGGTTAGCCCAGGGTAACGCCCTGGGACAGCGTGTAGAAATAATTAACAGCCCTGAAAGGGCGAAACCGTGGCCGTGATGTGCTTCTATTGCGCCCTTTCAGGGCTTTGGTTTTCTAGTTCCTTTTTCCAGGGCGTTGCCCTGGGCTAACCTGTTGAGGCCTTTCAGGCCGAAAACGACATCGAAAACTCATAATCTATTGTCGATAGCAGGCCCCAAAGGGCCTACGTGGTTGATCTGCGACAAAGACCCGCTGCTCCTCGTAGTGCCAATCCAGAAAATTCACAGTACGGCCCCAGGTCGATTGAAGACCGGGACACCCGTCAAATATTTGAGTCAAAAAGCATAGTGCATGACACGTGCTACGCTTTCAGCATTCCTGAACTCGGCCCCCAATGGGCAGACTGTTTGTGGAAAGGATAAGAATCCATGGCTACCGTATCTAAGTTTACCGTTGTACCTTGCCTTCCAGAGCGCCTTGAGGTGCTGTTGGAGATTTCCCATAACCTGTGGTGGTGTTGGAATCATGACGCCATTGACCTGTTCCATCGGATGGACCGCATTCTATGGACCAAGGTTCGTCAAAACCCCTGCCAATTGCTGGGGGAAATCAGCCAGCTCCGTCTGGAGGAGCTGGCCCAGGACGACAGCTTTCTGGCCCACATGGATCGGGTCGCCGAGAAGCTGCAAGATTACATGGCGACCAATACCTGGGCCGACAAGAATAAGGAAGCGCCCGAAGATTTCTGCGTAGCGTACATGTCTGCCGAGTTTGGGCTGCACGAGTCTCTACGCATCTATTCCGGGGGACTGGGTGTGCTGGCCGGCGACCACCTGAAGGCATCAAGCGACTTGGGTTTGCCCCTCGTCGGTATTGGCCTCTTGTACCGGGGCGGGTACTTCAGCCAGTATCTCAGCACCGACGGTTGGCAACAGGAGACCTATCCCCACAACGACTTTTACAATATGTCCATCACCCAGGAGCGGGACAAGACCGGCACCCCGCTGACGATCTCCGTGCCTTACCCGGAGCGTTCGGTGACGGTCTACGTGTGGCGTTGCCAGGTGGGCCGTGTGCCCCTCTACCTCCTGGACTGCGACCATGAAGACAACAGCCCGGCTGACCGTGCGATAACAGCCCAGCTCTATGGCGGGGATCATGAAACCCGCGTGCGGCAGGAGATTCTCCTGGGCATGGGCGGGGTTTTGGCGATGCACGCGCTGGGAATTCAGCCAACCACCTACCACATGAACGAGGGCCACGCCGCCTTCATGGCCCTCCAGCGCATCAAGGAGCTGGTCGTGGGGGAAGGAATGGTCTTTGATAAGGCCATCGAAACCGTGAAGGCAGGGAGTGTTTTTACCACCCACACCCCGGTGCCCGCAGGTAACGACATGTTCGAGCCGGGCCTTGTCGGGCGCTATTTTCACCGCTATTGCGAGGAAGTGGGCATCTCTTTCGAACACTTTCTTCGATTGGGACGTCAAAATCCCGATGACACGCATGAACCTTTCTGCATGACGGTGCTGGCGCTACGTTTGTCTTCCGGGGCCAATGGTGTCAGCAAGCTCCACGGGGAAGTGGCCCGCGGCATGTGGTCGTTGACTTGGCAGGGGGTTCCCGAAAACGAAGTCCCCATAACTTCCATAACCAATGGTGTTCACACACGCAGCTATATTTCCCGCGATCTTTCGGACCTCTATGACCGCTACCTCGGCCCCGGCTGGGTGAACAGCCCCGATGACCACAGCATCTGGCAACGTATTGACGAGGTGCCCGACACCGAATTGTGGCGCACCCACGAGCGGCGGCGCGAGCGTCTGGTGAATTTCTCCCGCCACCGCCTTGCGAGCCAGTATGAGAATCGGGGCGCCCCGGACACCGAGCTAAAAATTTGCCGCGAGGTGCTCAACCCGGATGCGCTTACCATCGGCTTCGCCCGCCGCTTTGCCACCTATAAGCGGGCGGCGCTTATCCTGCGCGATCCCGAGCGGCTTGAACGCATCCTGACCAACCCGGCGCGGCCCGTGCAATTTATCATTGCCGGCAAGGCCCACCCCCAGGACGCGGCGGGAAAACAATTAATTCGGGCGTTGCAGCACTTTGCGGAGACCCCTGACCTGCGCAGCTGCTTCGTATTTCTGGAGGACTACGACATCAACGTAGCGCGCTACATGGTCCAAGGCGTCGACTGCTGGCTTAATACGCCCCGCCGACCCATGGAAGCTAGTGGCACCAGCGGCATGAAGGCTTCGGCCAATGGCGCACTCAATATCAGTATTTCCGACGGGTGGTGGTGCGAAGCGGAGCATCTTGGTCCCAATGGCTGGAGTATTGGCCGGGGCGAACAATACGACGATCTGGCCGAGCAGGATCGGGTGGAAAGTGAAGCATTGTACGAACTGCTGGAAAAGGAAATCGTTCCCATCTTTTATGATCGCGGCAGCGATGACCTGCCCCGGGAATGGATCTTTCGCATGAAAACGGCCATTCGCACCATCGGACCGGTCTTCAACACCTATCGCATGGTGCAGGAATACACCGACCGTTGCTATATTCCGTCCACCTTGCGCCGTGAGACGCTGCGGGCCAATGGGCGCAAACGGGGCATAGCCCTCGCGGATTGGAAGCAGAAAATGCATGCTCACTGGCACTCGGTGAACGTGCGTTCTTTCGAGGCCGATGCCACCGAAAATTTGCCGGTGGGCGCGTCCTTTCCGGTTAGCGCGGACATACATCTGGGTGAATTGACTCCCAAAGATGTAACCGTGGAAATGTATTTTGGCGCCCTCGATTCGCATGATCAGATTAAAGAGGGAATGGTAGCGGAAATGAAGTCGGATGGAGTCGGAACGGAGGGTGTCTATCGGTTTGTCGGAGCCATTCGCTGCGATCATACCGGTCAACAGGGCTTCACGGTACGTCTCATCCCCAGTCACCCGGATCTGGCGCAAAAACATGAAACAACGCTGATTACCTGGGCGTAACCCCAGGGACGGACCCGCGCCAAATTAACTCGGCGCAACGTTGTGCGCTTGCTGGCGGACCGGAAACTGTCGAGAGCACATGAAGTCAAAACGCACGGGCCTGTCCCGGTGGGTGTTGCCGTCTTTGCAACGCCAAGGGGCGTTTTCGCCAAGATCACCGGGACATGCCGCCGCGTCAACGTGGGCCTTGAAATACTCGGCCATATCCACGGGCCACGGAGTGGAGCTCACTTCTGCCACGCTATCTTGCGGCGGTACGTCCCTGAGAGGTCCGCATAAATCGACGCTCGTCGCTCCGCAGCCAAGTTAATCGGCCTTGCGTAGTCGCTCGGCGTAAAACCGCAGGCCGAGGCTGTTTAGAAACCAATCGCCATCCAGCCACGCCAGATCGTCTGCGGGATCGCTTACACCACACCAGGCCAGGTGTTCCTTGAAGGCTTCGTCCACCTTTTCTTCGCAATAGTCAAAAAGGGCATCACCCTCCAGATCGGAGTCCGCTGCGGCGCGTCCAATGGTTTCCATATGCCCGATAGAGCGGAGCAAATGCTCCGCCCGCGTTTTAAGATCGTCGAATCCGCCATAGTGGGTGATGAAGGCCCGGGAAGCTCCCGTATCCAGGATCTTCTGAACGCTCAATCGGGCTTCATCGGGATCAAACTCGGGCGGCGAGGAACTGCACATCGTAAAGGGAATGCCGGGGCGCGTGGTGGTCATTCGGGCCAGTCCGAAGGCATCGCCCGCAAAGATCCCGTCGCAACCGGTGTCGTGAATACAAAAGTGATGGCTCGCATGGCCTTTCGTGTAGATGAAACGAAGTGTGCGCGAACCCCAATCCAGGGCCTCGCCATCCGCCATGATACGAATGCGCTCTTCGGGCACACCAACAATCGTTCCATACAGCTCGTCGTAGTTCTTTTCGCCATAGACCATCTTGGAACCGGCAATCAGGCGGGACGGATCGATGAGGTGGCGGGATGCCTTGGGGTGGGCCAGAACCGTGGCGTTGGGACAGTGCTTGAGAAGTTCTGCGGTGCCGCCGGAATGATCGAGGTGTATGTGGGTTACGATGAGATAGTCCACTTGTTCGGGACTGAAACCGGCGGCTCCCAGGGCGTCGAGGATACGCGGCACGGCGCGGTTCGTATTATTGTCCACAAAGGCGATTCGATCACCCTCCGCGATCATGAAAACGGCGGCCCGGTTCGGCTTCACGTAGAGACTGTCGATGAGGGTAACAGAGGGATGGGACGCGTCCATAGGGATTTCCTTTAATGTCTGAATTCAAAAAAGCAGGGCCAAGAACGGGAAACTGCTTTGGGTCTGAAACGGCATAATAGCGGCCCCGACTTTGGCGAGGCAAATCCGCGTGCCTTGACACGGGCCGATGCGATACAATCTGGACGGAATTGTTCTGGTGAATCGGGGTTACTCTGGGTTGTATTTTCGAGATAACAGGAGCACTATGAAGTCGGTCGTGGAAAGCCTGCAAAGCGCTATTCGCTTTCCCCTGGTACTCTGCTGGACCGGCGTTACCTGGGCTGTTCGACTGGCCTTCTGGCCAATGACGTGGCTATCCGAGTCCCTTGATCGGAAATGGCGGCGCGGCATTGTTCGGGTATGGGGATGGGGCTTTACCCGAATCATTGGCATCAAGGTCACCGTCGAAGGGCCGTTGCCCAAACCGCCGTACTACCTGGTGTCCAATCATCTCAGCTACCTCGATATCTTCCTGCTTTCGTCGGTCCTTGGGTGTACCTTTGTGGCCCGGGGCGACCTCAAGCACTGGCCGGTTGTCGGATGGCTGACCCGTTCTCTCCATGTGTTGTTCATAGATCGGGAGCAGCGGAAAGACGCGGTCCGTGTCAACGACCAGATTGCCCACACACTTGCCCAGCAGGATGGCCTGGTGGTCTTCGCCGAAAGCCGCATTTCGACCGGGCTCGCCGTGGAACCCTTCAAGTCGGCCTTGATTCAGCCCGCCATCGACAACAAGTTGCCCATTCATTACGTGACTATAAGCTATAAGACGCGCCCCACCGCGCCGCCCGCTTCCCGCATCATCGGCTGGTGGCGACCGGAACCCTTCTTCTACCACGTGCGCCGGATGCTCCGCTATCCCGGTTCTTCCGTCACGATTCACTTTGGCGCGGAGCCTGTTGCCGGTACGAATCGAAAAGAGATGGCGGCAACACTCCACGACGCGGTCGCAAAGGCCTATGTTCCCTGGCCGCCCTGAAAACAGCATAAATAGTGCAGCAACCTCTCACGAGCCACTTGGGGTGCCACGGACAAGGGGCGATAGCCCTTGCCCGTGTTTGGAAAGCATGTCCACCAGGCAATAGCCCAATGTGTATCCGTTCTCTGTTTGCACCGCAACAACACCCCTAAACATTGAAGCGATCCGCTCTCTGACGGTATGCTAGGGGGCAATGATGGTGTTGTTGAATCGATTAAGAGCGCAACACGCGCTGGGAAGAGAAATACCATGGGAAAACTCGCACTGAACGGCGGTCGGGCAATCCGCGCCAAATCCAGAGCCAAAGACTGGGCCTCCTGGCCCGTGAGCGATGCCGCAGACGCCAAACTGCTGGCCGAAATTACCAAGAGCAACCGCTGGTCCTATGACGGTCCCCACGAATGGGATTTCGCCGAGAAATTCGCCGCCTACCAGGGTGCCAAGTTCGGTCTTTGCTGCTCGAATGGTACGGTGGGCATTCAGTTGGCGCTGGAAGCACTGGAGATCGGGGCCTACGACGAGGTTATTGTGCCCGGCATGACGTGGCAGGCGACGGCGGCCGCGTGCGTTGATGTGAACGCAATTCCTATCCTCGCCGATGTGGAACCCGATACTTGGAATCTGGATCTGGACCATGTCGAATCCCTTATCACAAAAAAAACACGCGCCATTATCGTGGTTCATCTTTATGGCTGCGTTACGGACATCACCAAGCTGGTGAGTCTGTGCAAGAAGCACAAGATTCATTTAATTGAGGATTGCGCCCATCAGCACGGAACCTTCTGGAAGGGCAAAGGGGTTGGATCCTTCGGGGATGTGGCCTCCTTCAGCTTCCAGGAATCCAAGACCATGTCTTCGGGTGAGGGCGGCTTCAATATGTGCAAGACCAAGGATCTTTTCTACAAGCTCTACAGTCTGCGCAACTGTGGTCGGCCCTACGAGGCGTGCCCGGTCGTCTTTGGATTGAAGAATCCCGTGGACGTTTCCATGGCGTTTCAGTCCGGGAACTACCGCGTGACGGAATGGCAGGCAGCCATTCTGCTGGGCGCGTTGCGCCGCCTCGACAAGCAGGTGAAGGGGCGCGACAAAAACGCCATCTACCTGAACAGCCAACTGGCCGAGATTCCGGGGGTGCTGCCCATGCGCCGCCGCAAGCAAGTGACGCAGCAAAGTTATTTCAACTTCAGCTTCCGAATCAATCCCAAGGAACTGAAAGTAACCAATGCCCAATTCTGCGCGGCCCTTAACGCCGAGCTTCGCCTGACGAATGTTTTCCAGGCACCCTACGAGCCCTTGAACATGTGCGGACTCTACAAGCCGCGAACCAAAGTGCGGCATAAGCTGGACGCGGCATACTGGAAGGCCATCAATCCCAAACGCCACAAGATTCCCGTCTGCGTGGAGGCCTATACCAAGTCTGGCATTACGACCCACCACCAATTGCTCATGAACAGCAAGAAGACCATGGACGAAGTCGCAGCAGCGGTGAAGAAGGTGGTGGACAACATCGGCGAACTGCGCGATGCCACGGCCCCAAAAACAAAAAAGTACACCGCCCTGTCGGACTAAGGGACCGGGCCGCAGTCAGGATCCATGGTCCTTGTCACCCCCCCGCCTGAGAGTTCTTTTGTATCAGCAAGGAGTATACGCTTGGAAATCCTGTCGTTTGAAATGACACCCTTTGTCATGAATTGTTATGTTATCAAAGACAAAGGCGAGGCCCTGGTGATCGATCCAGGGGAAGCTACGGCGGAACTAAAGCAGTGCGTGGCGGATGATACCGTTACCATGATTTTCAACACCCATTGCCACATCGATCACAGCGGCGGAAACGCGGGCATGGTGGCCGCCACGGGCGCGCCCTTGGTCTGTCACGAGGATGACCTCCCCTTGCTCCATTCGCTGGAGCAACAGGGCATGATGTTTGGCTTTCCGTGTGAAGCCTCGCCGGAGCCGGACCAATTCATTAAAGAAGGCGATACCGTCACGGTGGGCGATGTACGCCTGAATATCCTCCATACGCCAGGCCACGCGCCGGGCCATGTAGTCCTCGTGGGCGATGGCTTCGTCATTGGCGGCGATGTCCTTTTCAACGGTTCGATTGGCCGCACCGACTTGCCCGGCGGCGATCACGAACAATTGCTCCACGCCATCAAAACCAAACTCTGGCCCCTGCCCGATGAAACCGTGGTCTATTGCGGCCACGGCCCGAGCACCACCATCGGCCAGGAACGGGCCACCAATCCCTTCCTGATGGGTCTATGAGTTCCCTGGCGGCCATCGGCCTCTGTCTGCTGAGCGCCTTTGAAATTACCGTCTCGCCGGACCAGCCCCTGCCCTTCAGCTATACGGATGATCCGCTTATCGTGGAGCTCCGCAGTGACACCCCCTGCGTGGCCGAGATCCAGCTGACGGCGACACCGGATTACGATCAGCCGCCGCAGGAAGCGGGCTTCGAAAAAGTTTCTCTGGGTCCCGGCATCAACCGCTGGTGCGCCCTGAAAGGCCTTTCCACAATTCGGGGTCCCTGGTCTCTCGATATCGCAATCACCGTGAAGGACACGACCGAAACGCTGTCGGCAATCGCGTACCGCATCGACCGACCCACCGATATCTACCCCCACGCCATCTATGCCTACGGCGATCTCATCGACCGAAACACCCTGCTGGCACTCCGCAGTGTCGCCATCGATACGGTCCGTATTCCCATAACCCACCCCGATTTGGGGGCGCTCCTGGACACGTTCCGTACCCTCGACATGCGTGCCATCATTGGCCTGTCGGAGGCCCCGGATCAGATCGCGTTGGCACGCGCCCTGAGCGATGCACACTGCAATGTCCTGGCGGCCTGGGCGCTACATGCCGATGCCGACGCCATACCGGGCGCCTTGGAAGCAATCCGTGGCCTCGACTGCCAGAAACCCGTCCACCTGGTGCTGCCTGACACCCCTCTCCTGGATGACTGGCTTGATCAGGTCGCACCGGGACAGCACCTGATTGTTCAGGGAAGGCCCCGCCGCCTGGGTGCTCTAAAGGAGAGCCTGACCATTCGGGGTCTGCACGGAATCACCCTCGACGCTACCCTGCCCCCCAGCACGATTGAGACACCCCATCGTCTCCTGCCCTTGTTCTTCGACTATGCAGCCAGTGGCGCACAGGCCACCGCAATTCCCGTCGCGTTAATCTATGCTGACGGCACGCTTCAGCCGGGGCTTTCTCACATCAACGGATTGATGCACCGTATTGCCCACGGTCCCTACGCCGGACCCATCACCCAACCGGGGAGTACCCGCGCCCGGGTCTTTTCGACAGGAAAACGCTGGCTCACGGTAGCATGGCGAACGGACGATATCTCCACAGTCGAACTGCCCTGGTCGGACAAGCACCCCTTCTCGCTCCTGGATGCCTGGGGCAACGGCCTGGAAAGCAGCCCGGGCGAATCAAACTGGGTTTACACCTTGCCCAGGAATTTTCTCTATATTACCGGACTCGGCGGGCCGGTGTTGCGAACCGCCCTCGTAAATCGCGCCCGGACCTATGCCCGGCTGGCCATCGAAGACGTCCGGCTGAGACCGGCCTGGACCGATGCCCTGTGGGACACCCTCAACACCATTGCCGCCGATCCGGCGGATGTGTCGAGCCGCGTCCAGTTTTTTGCCCTGCTCCGTGCGTTCCCGGAAATCGAAGAACGTTGGCACGCCGGGCACCTCACCCGCCCCGCAGCCACCATCGCCCTGACCCGGCTGGCGGCGCTGGCGCGAACGCTTTGCCAATTGGAGGCCGCCCTTGGCGCGAGTTTCCTGGAGCCTCTCCAAGACACCTTGGCCCGGTGCGAAGAATTTCAGAGCGCCTACCTGACGGGTTCAACCACCACAACCCAGGCGCGGATACGAGGCGACTGGCTCGTGGCGGAAGTGCGACATCTCATGGACGAAGCCGATGCCCTGGCCCAGGTGGATCGACGTATCGAAGCCGATGCCGTGGCCGCACTGGCTGAATGGCGGGCGCGCGCCTTGGAATTCGCCGCAAAAGCAGGGCCACTCAGCGATCAGTTGACCCTGCCGGAGAAAGTGGTGGAAGACGATCAGAAATCTGAAAGTGCCGGGACAGGGAAGAAAAAGTAAAGGAAGCCGAAATGAAACGAATTGGGGTACTCACCAGTGGCGGCGACTCGCCGGGAATGAACGCGGGGATACGGGCTGTCGTGCGGGCGGGGATACATCAGGGCCTGGAGGTCGTGGGAATTCATCGCGGTTACCAGGGCATGATTGATGGCGAGATGAACGTCATGGGTCCCCGCTCCGTCAGCGGAATCATCAATCGAGGCGGTACCATTCTCCACTCCGCCCGTTGCATGGCCTTTAAGGAACCCGAAGGCCGTGCGCAGGCCGCTGCCCAACTCAAAAAACACGAAATCGAAGGCATCGTGGTCATTGGCGGGGATGGCTCCTATCGTGGTGCCCACGCGCTCTATACGGAACACGGCATTGCGTGCATCGGCCTGCCCGGCACCATCGACAACGACATCGGTGGCACGGAATACACCATCGGTTTCGATACGGCCATCAATACCGCCATGGAGGCCATTGATCGGGTCCGGGACACGGCTGCCGCCCACGACCGAAACTTTTTCGTCGAAGTCATGGGGCGGCACAGTGGCTATATCTCCATGATCACGGCCATCGCCGGTGGCGCAGAAGAAGTGCTGGTCCCCGAAACACCCACCGATATTCCCGCCCTCGTGGAGCTTCTCCGGGAGGGCCAGCGCGGCGGAAAAACCTCCATGATCGTCGTGGTCGCCGAAGGGGATGACGCAGGAAACGCCTTGGAAATCGCCCAGAAGGTGGCCAATATTTCCGAATTCAAAAATACCCGCGTGACCATTATCGGACACCTCCAGCGTGGTGGCAGCCCCACCGCCTTTGATCGTGTCCTCGCCAGTCGTATGGGTGTCCGCGCTGTGGAGGCCCTCCTCGAAGGAGAAAGCGGCAAGATGGTGGGCATTCGCAACCAACACATGATCCTGTGTCGACTAAGCGAAGCGTGGAAAAGCCACACCCAGTTCGATCCGAAACTGCTCAACGTACTACGGATATTGGGCACCTGAGAGCACCTTTTTCATTTTGATGGGAATGTGGCACCGCCATACCGGCTGTGATTCCCTCATTCCCATCCGATCAAATTCAGATCACGCTCCATTTACTCGTTCCCACGCTCTGCTTGGGAATGCAGATCTCGGCGCGCCGCGACGAAAGACGTATACAACAATCCACTGGGCACGTTACACAGCGCGTGGGAATGAGGGTTCAGTCTGCAAACTTCCCCGCCCATTTGTCTATCGACACGCAAGCCCCTATAATCACCGGGCTGACAATCCTTGTCGGCACAGCTATCGGATTGAAGACAGGAAGGAATGAAACATGACCATGTCGCGAAGAAGGTTCATGGGGAGCGTGGGGGCGACGTTGGCAGCACCCTATATCATACCGTCGGTGGCGATGGGGGCGGACGGGCAGACAGCGCCCAGCAACCGTATTAACATTGGTGTCGTTGGCACGGGCGGGCAGGCCGGGGGGCTTACGGAAAATGCCATCAAGCACAAGAACACCCGCATTGTGGCACTGTGCGATGTGGACCAGAATCAATTGAAGGTCGCCAAAAAGAAGGTGGATGACTACTACGGCGACACTGCCTGTGCCACCCACCACGATTATCGCGAGTTGCTCGCACGGGACGATATCGATGCGGTCATCGTGGGCACCCCGGATCACTGGCACGCCCTGGTCTGTGTGGAGGCCGCGCGCCGTGGCAAGGACATCTATTGCGAAAAGCCCCTGACCTGGTCGCTGGGCGAGGGACGGGCGGTTGTGAAGGCGGTGAAGGAAAACAACGTTGTCTTCCAGACCGGCAGCATGCAGCGCTCCGACCCCAAGTTCAAAAAGGTGGCTGAGCTGGTGCGGAACGGCTACATCGGCGGTATCGAGCAAATCTACGTATCGCTCCCGGATTACGTGAATGCCGTATGGGTGGATGAATATCCCGCACCACCCGCCGAACTGGACTACGAGATGTACGTCGGCCCCGCCGAGTGGGTGCCCTTTCATCCGAAGCGCTACCACTGGAATTGGCGTTGGTGGATGGGGTTTGGCGGCGGACAAATGATGGACTGGATCGGCCACCACGGCGACATCGCCCATATGGCCATGGGTTGGGACCACACCGGACCAAAACGGGTAGAGGGTATCCGTTGGGATCCGATGCCAAAGCGACACAATCTCTACAACGCGCCCGCACGCTATATGTTCAACTGCAAATATCGGGGTGGCACCAATTTGACGGTGGGCAACACCAGCGATATGCCCGACGCCTGGCCCATGACAGGAAAACTCGGTACGATGTTTATGGGCAGCCGTGGCCGCTGGTTGGCGGTTAATCGCCAAGGCATCCAGGCCAGCGACGAGAAGCTCCTCGATATCAAGATGAACAAACGGGACTTCACCTTCCGCGAGGGCCGGAATCACGTGACCGACTGGCTTGAATGCATTATTTCCCGAGAGGAGACCATTGCGCCCGTCAACGCTGGTCATCGCTCCGCTTCCATCGGCCACCTCGGCAAGATCGCCTGCGAACTCGGCGGCTCCTTCAAGTGGGATCCGAAGAAAGAGGAGATCACCGACAACAAAGCCCTCAACGGCATGATCACTCGGAAGTACCGGGCTGACTGGTCGCTGGACGCATAAACTCGGAGCAACCGAATAAACCCGACGGACACCGGCGGTCTTCGGAGTAGGAGTGCGTCACGCTTCCACTCCGGGGGCCGCTTTTTTTTCTTCGCAAGGGACGATGCAGGGTGCCACGGACAAGGGGCGATAGCCCTTGCCCGTGAATGGTGGCACCCAAACACAACTTGCGGTAGTGAACAGCCGCTTAGCTCACTCCCCAAATTTTATTAAGTAGTCCGGGCGCACCGAATTCATTTCTCCGTACCGAAGCGAAGCCACCCATAGGCGGCTTTCGTTGGGGAAGATGCCACGCTAGCAACCTCTTCATAGCCCGATGCAGTAAAGCATCTCCTGGCGCTGCTCGCCTTTCCCCTGGACGAGGCGCAGGTAAATTTGGCTTCCGCATATCGCGGGCGTTGCCTGGACTTCGTCCGCTTCCAGCTTGTTTTCCCCAATTAGCCCGAAGGCCTCCGGGCTGGCCTTGAAAATAAAGGTTGTCCCGTCGTCACTCGTGGCGAATATGTGCTCGCCCACCAGAATCGGTGATGCGGTAAATTTGGCGCGCAGGCGATGTTCCCAAGCCACCTTTCCAGTTTCCAATTCGTAACACTGCGCATCACCTGTATCGTTCACCACGTATAAATAGCCATCGTGGACCAACATGGAGGTCACATAGACGCGGGTCTCGTTCCGCCAGAGCACTTCGCCCGAACCGTCGCCACGCACGACCGAGATATGTTTGCTGGGATAGCCCCCACTCGTCACCAGCACCTGCCCATCGGAGACCGCCGAGCTCACCGTCTCGACCGTCGAACCTTCGACCTCCCAACCCTTCTTGCCCGTCAACGGGTCATAGCTGGAAACAAGATCGCAGCCCAGAATGATCAACTGGTCGCGGCCCGCCATATTCAAAATAATCGGCGAGGTGTAGTTGGGAAGCTCGGGGCGCTTTTGGGTCCAGACGAGCTTGCCGGTCACACGGTCAAAGCCCGCGACCGTTCCACCGCCTCTGTGGTCCGCCGAAACGATCACCAGGGGACCATACACAGCGGGCGACGCGGCATAGCCTTGAAAAATCTTAAAATCACAGACTTTCTGCTGCCAAAGCTGCTCCCCGTCTAAACTCAGCGCCGTGAGATAAATAGCGTTGTCATTGAGGAAGGTCGCGAATACACGCTGACCATCGCAGGCAAGCGTCGAGGAAGCCTTGCTGGACCGAATATGGCCGTTTCTTTCCGCCGTCGCGAAACCACCGTTGTGGATATCGGTTTTCCAACGTTGTTTCCCTGATTTCCGGTCATAGCAAAGCACCGACTGAATTTCCTGTTCTTCGTCGGCGGTAGCCAGAAAGATTCGCTCCCCCACAACCGTCGGCGATGCGTGCCCACGACCGGGAACGGAACTTTTCCACAAGACGTTTTTTTCATCATCCCACTGTAGCGGCGGGGTCTGGCCTGCGGCGGCAACGCCATTGCGCGTCGGACCACGCCACCAAGCCCAATCCGTGGAAGCAACCGCAATCTGATCGGCCTTTTCGTCCGCGTGGACCGTGAGTCCCGTGTGAAACGACACAAGAAACGAAGCAACTATCAGCAAAATACGACACGTCATCAAATGATTTCCCAAGCAAATATTGAGCAGGGCGCTATGCCCGCTTGTACAAGACCGTGATTCCTACATGCTAGAATCACGGCTAACCTGAATGAGCTTAGCATTTTCAATGTAAAAACGCACCCATCTCGTCTTATATTGAGTCACGGAACCAAAACAAGCACCTGCAATTCCTCGGAGCTGGGTATGAACCTTCAAAATACTAACCTATGCGTGCCGTTGGGCCTGGTCATGGCGATATTAGCGTCTAGTGCCATGGCGGTCGATATGAAGCCCATGTTGTTTTCTACGGAGAAAGGTATCGTGGAGTTCGACAGCCGGGGCGAGGTAATCTGGAAACTCGACACCGGCTCAATCTCACGCGATGTCTGGCGGCTGGAAAACGGCAACATCCTGTTCCCGCACTATTCGAAGGAGACCCGTCAGGGGGGCGTGCGCGAAGTGAATCGCGCGGGGGAAACGATGTGGGAATTTGATACGAAGGGCTGGGCGCTGAGCTGTCAGCGCCTCCCCAACGGGAACACCTTGATTGGCGCGTCGGATCAGTGCGCGCTGTTGGTGGTGACACCCCAAGGAGACGTCGTCAACCGCATCAAGGTCAAGATGCAGACACCCCATCCCCATAGCCTGACCATGGCGCGCCAGTTGTCGAACGGAAACTTTATCGTGGCGGAAGAAATGGAGAAATTGATCCGTGAATACACGCCCGATGGCAAGGTCGTATGGGAGTACGCCACACCCTTTACACCGTTTTCGGTGGCGCGGCTGGACAATGGCAACACCGTCTACAGCGGACAACACGGCATCCAGGAGATTTCTCCAAACAAAGAAGTGGTCTGGGATTTGACCAAGGACGATGTCAGGGCTATGGGCGTGCGCTGGTTCGCGGGATTTCAAATCATGCCCAACGGCAATATTCTCATCGCCAACGCGGGCGGCAAGGTCCCCTTTTTTGAAGTGAATCGCGACAAGGACGTTGTCTGGGAAAGCCCCCTATCCACCGAAGAAGCGGGCCTGGGGCACGGGATCTACCTCACCCAGTTTAGCGGCAAGGTTATTCGCTGACTTAGCGAGACTACGAATCGACCAACCCCAAACCACTGAATCATAGTTAATCCACCGGCTCTGCCGTTCCTGCGTATATCAGCGTGCTTTCGACATGTATCAACGTGTGGAACCACGAATGATGAAAAAGCCCGCGAAGCGGCCGACGGAATTTTTGTTCACGTGTTCCGCCACCCGCTACGCGGGTTTGGGTCGTGTATGCTGCAAGGTACCCAGCGTTACGCTCGTACCTCGCTACACACTGGGCTAAGTTCCGTCATCCACTTCGTGGATTAAAAGAGCACTCCACTTTGTGCTTTTACCGGTGACACCGGCCCTTTTTAGGGGCCTTCCTCATACCCCCGGCTCTGCCGGTGGTTACTGAATTGCATCAGGCGTCACTCCTTTGTCGGAATCCGAAGCGGCAGATCGAGCCAGGCCAATCCGATATCGCGCTCCATGTGGCTGGTGCTCGTGCCGCCGGG
>JAJRPE010000626.1 GCA_024280935.1 Candidatus Hydrogenedentota bacterium | reverse complement strand
CTCCGCACCCGGGGACTGCATCGCCCAGGCTACCTACGTGTGGCGTGGTAAACCGTCGTGTCCAACATACCCGCCCACCTTGGACGGACCAGCCCGAATAGGCGAGGCTGTACCCAAGCCTCAGGTACAGCCTCGCCCATCACCGCACATCACCCTGCATCCGGCGATATCCTGGCCAAGACGCTCATTGGCGTTCCGAACATCGTACGTGGGCGATGCAGTCCCCTTGCACGCTACCCCGCACACCGCTACACTTACGTACAACGCAGGAGTATGAACGTGGCAACCGTCAGGCACAAAATATCATCCATCGCAATCATCCTCGCCTTCGTGGCGATTTTGGTCGTCCCCGTCGATGCCGGGGATGTACGTCCCCTGTCCTTCAACCGCGATATCCGGCCTATCTTTGCGGAGCACTGTTTCACATGCCACGGACAAGATGCCGCAGCCCGAAAGGCGGGCCTGCGGCTGGATACCGCCGAGGGTGCCACGAGGGCGTTGAAGTCGGGCGCGGCAGCCATTGTTCCAGGCGACACCGAAGCGAGTGTACTCCTCCATCGCATCACCACGACCGAGTCCGATGAACGCATGCCGCCGGCGGAAAAAGGCGAGGCGCTGGATGATCCAAGCATTAGAAAGCTCCGCGCATGGATCGCCCAAGGCGCTGAATTCGAGTCACACTGGGCCTATATCGCGCCGGTTAAATCCGCAGTACCCAAGGTCGCCGACACCGCTTGGCCCAGGAATGGCATTGACCGTTTTGTCCTCGCCCGCTTGGAAACCGAAGGGTTCAGGCCCGCGCCCCAAGCCGACCGCTACACCCTGCTGCGCCGCATGAGTTTCGATCTCATCGGGCTGCCGCCCACCATTGCCGAAGCCGATGCCTTTGCGAAGGACGAGCGGGCCGATGCCCTCGACTGGGTGCTGGACCGTCTGCTGGCGAGTCCCCACTATGGAGAACATCGTGCCCGCTATTGGCTGGACCTGGCGCGTTATGCCGACAGCAACGGCTACCACATCGATGCCCCCCGGAGCATGTGGCCCTACCGCGACTGGGTCATCCGCGCCTACAACCGCAACATGCCCTTCGACGAATTCACCCGGCAACAGTTGGCGGGCGACTTGCTGCCCAACGCGACCCTCGAACAAAAAATCGCCACGGGCTTCCACCGCAACACCCTTATCAACGAGGAAGGCGGCATCGACCCGGAGGAGTTCCGAACCAAGGCCGTGGTGGACCGGGTAAACACCACCATGACCGTGTGGCAGGGCACGACCATGACGTGCGCCCAGTGCCACGACCACAAATATGACCCCTTCTCCCAGAAGGAGTTCTACCAATTCTACGCCTTCTTCAACAACGTGCCCGAGTTGGGCGGCGGCACTTTCCAGAGTCGTGCGCCCCTGGTGGAGTTAACGCCGGATCCTTTGCTCCAGGCCGAATTGGACGGGTTGGCCTCGGTCATCGCAAAACTGGAAGGGAAACAGGCACCACCGCCCGAAAAATCGGAAGTTGCGGCAAAAAAGGACGAGAACGTGCCGCCAACACGGCTCGAAACCCTGCGGAAGCAATTCGACGAGAAACGGAAAGAAATTGTCACGTCGCTGACCATGGAGGAGATGGATGAGCCGCGCCAGGCCCATATTCTGACGCGAGGCGACTTTCTCCAGCCGGGCGATGTAGTAACAGCGGCGACACCGGAAGTCTTGCCCCCGATGAAAGCAGCCGAGGGACGAATTCCCAATCGCCTGGATCTGGCCAACTGGCTCACCGCCCCGGAGAATCCATTGACGGCCCGGGTAGCAGTCAACCGCCTATGGCAGCAACTTTTCGGGCAGGGCCTGGTCAGCACACCCGAGGATTTCGGCACGCGAGGCACGCCCCCCGCCCTTCCTGAATTACTGGATTATCTGGCCGTGACGTTCGTGGAAAGCGAATGGGATGTGAAAGGGCTGCTCCGCATGATTCTATCTTCCGCGACCTACCAGCAGTCGGCCAACATCGGCGGTGCCGGCTACGTCCGCGACCCCGACAATGTATTGCTGGCACGGGGGCCACGCTTCCGGCTGGACGCGGAGTCGATTCGGGACAATGCCCTGGCGGTAAGCGGCTTGCTGACCCGCGAAGTGGGTGGTCCAGGCGTCTACCCCTATCAGCCACCGGGCCTCTGGGAAGAAAAAGCGCTGACGGGTTACGGCGCGGGCATCTGGCCCGACACAACCGGACCCGCCCTCTATCGGCGCGGACTCTACACCTTCCGGCGGCGCTCGGTGCCCTATCCGACCTTTCAGGCCTTCGACGCGCCCGGCTTTGAATACTGCACGGCAGAGCGCTCGCGCACCAACACACCCCTGCAAGCCCTGACAACCATGAACGACCCGCAATTCGTTGAGGCGGCCCGGGTCTTCGGACAGCGCATCCTCCGGGAGGGCGGCGAGGATTTGGACGCACAGATCACATTCGCCCTGCGCCAATGCCTCACACGCCCGCCCCGGGAGGAAGAGCGGGCCTTGTTCACGACGCTCTACAAGGAACAACACACGGCTTTCACCGAGAATCCCGAGGCAGCAGAGCAGCTTATCCAACAGGGCCGTGCGCCCGTACCCAATGACCTCGACCCGGCGGTACTGGCGACCTGGACAACGATTGCTAATATCTTGCTGAATCTGGACGAGACCGTGACGAAGGGATAGAGCGGCCCGACAGAAAGAAATTCGAAAATTGGAGATCACAGATTGTGATACCCAAGATTGGACCGCCAACGGCCAAATTGACAAAGATTGCCAATCCTGAGATAATCAAGATATGCTCACACAAAATGTAAATCTGACAGAGACCCAAGCCGAGTTCATCCGCAAATGCGTTGACTCGGGAGACTACAACAACGCCAGCGAACTCGTCCGCGAAGCGCTGCGACTACTCCAAGCGCAGAAAGACGAGCAGCAGGCCAAGTTGCAGCAGCTACGCGCCGAACTCCAGAAAGGCTACGACGCCCGCGAAGAAGGCCGATTTATCACACTGGATACCAAGGCCAAGCGTGCCACGTATTTCGAGGATGTGAATCGCCGAGGCCAAGAGCGATTATTGAAAGAGGCCAATGGCTCGCCAACTTCAACTGAGTGAGTCCGCGAGCGAAGATATTGATAGCATCTGGATATATACAGCCAGAACCTACGACATTGAACGTGCCGCCGCGTACGCGGCGCTACTTCAGCAAGCTCTCGATGATATCGAGGAAGACCCTGAGCGAGCGTCGAGCCAGCAGCAGCCCCGAATTGGGCGCACACGTGCGAAGCTATCGCGTCGCGCTAAGCAAGCACCGGAGCGGCACGGGCATTAAGTCACCCCGCCACGTCGTCTTCTACACATTGGAATACGAAGGGGAAATTCTCGTACTGCGAATTTTGCACGACCGGATGAAGCCACATAATCACGTTCTTTGAATATATGAAACACAGGGAGAAACAGAAATACGTGTTGCCGAGGTCATAGGAAATTAAGTTATCGATGCGAATCTTCACAACACTTCGGTCCTACGCGGGGGCGACGCGCAAAACGACAACGATTGCTAATCCTGAGATAATCGAAACATGCCTACACAAAACGTAAATCTGACAGAGACCCAAGCCGAGTTCATCCGCCAATGCGTTGACTCGGGTGCCTACAACAACGCCAGCGAACTCGTGCGTGAGGCCCTGCGGCTGCTCAATGCACAGAAAGATGAACAGCAGGCCAAGTTGGAACTCCTCCGTGCCGAAATTCAGAAAGGCTATGACGCGCACGAACGTGGCGACTATATTGAACTCAAGAGCAAGGAGGACTTCAAAGCAGCGCACAACGACGTTTGCCGCCGTGGCCGAGAGAGACTGGCGAAAGAAATGAATGAATCGTCAACTCCGGTTGGGTGACGAGGCGGAGGCGGACTTAGTTCGCAATTGGACGCATACCACCGAGACACTTTTACAGAAACTTCTTGACACTAGCTGCACCATTACCGTCTAAAAATCACTGTTGGAAGTAAAAGAAACCGATTCCAGGAAGACTTCATGTTTCGGATATCCAAGGAGGAATTCGAACATTTGAGGTCACAAATTGTGGTTCTTCCGGTTCAAGGGTACATTGCAGTTCAGAGCGGCTTGCCTTGACTGCTTTTTTTCTCGCAGTTTAGCGCCGAAGGTGCGTTCTATATCAGTCTGGGGCAACGCCCCAGGTCTCAAATCGGACAGGATTCAGGGCTGAAGGCCCGGCTCATAATTTAGTCGAATAGATATTTTACTTGGTATGGAACGGGCTTTCAGCCCTGCGGAATAAGTGCATCCAGAAACCTGGGGCGTTGCCCCATAAGCGCTAACTTGTTTTAGGGTCAGGAAAAAATCGTTCCGTTTGATTTTTTCGTTTCCGCTTGCTCTCAGCCAGCGCCTTAGAGATCTCATTCCAGTTGTTTAGCG
>JAJRPE010000625.1 GCA_024280935.1 Candidatus Hydrogenedentota bacterium | reverse complement strand
TCTTTGCCCGCGACAACCTGGTGGCATGGTGTATCGTGCCTTTCGACAGCCGAAAACGCGGCCCGGAGGAGCGTGCCGAAATGTTGACCCGCCTGGGTATCAAAAAGTTTGCCTACGACTGGCGGGCGGAGCACATTCCGACCTTTGACGAAGAAATCGAGGTGCTCCAGCGCTATGGAATCGCGCTTACGGCCTGGTGGTTTCCTTCGGCGTTGAACAAGGATGCCCTGACGATTCTCGATGCCCTCAAGCGTCACAACGTGAAAACCCAGCTCTGGGTGACGATGAATGGCGGCGAAATCGAATGCACGCCCGAGGAACAGCGGGAGCGCATTCAGCAGCACGTAGAAATATTGCAGCCTCTCGTTGCCGCAGCCGCAGAAATTGGCTGCTCCATCGGCCTCTACAATCACGGGCACTGGTTTGGGGAGCCGGACAATCAGATCGCCATCATCAAGGCCCTGGATGCCCCCAATGTCGGCATCGTGTATAACCTGCACCACGGCCACCGGCACGTGGATCAACTGCCCGAACTGCTGGAGCGCATGAAGCCCTATCTTTATGCCTTCAACCTCAACGGCATGAACCGGGATGGCGACCAGAAGGGCCAGAAGATCCTGCCCCTTGCCCAAGGCAAATTGGATCTTCATCTCCTGAAGATCCTGCGGGACAGCGGCTATACCGGCCCTGTGGGGATATTGGGCCATACCCAGGACGACGCGGAAACCACGCTGAATGACAATCTTGTTGGCTTGGAATGGCTCGTGCCCCAACTCGACGGAGGCCCCCCACCGGGACCGAAGCCGGTGCCCCAGCGTGCGAGTCTGCGTCCGAAGACCGAGGGCACGGCATCGCTGTCGGAGGCCTTTGGCCATGCCCTCGCGGGGGGAATGGTCGTCGCGGGCAACGCGGCCTATCGAACACCGCCGCTGACGATCACCTGTCGCGTTAAGTTGAATAGCGCGTCGGGTTTCAACATCCTCGTGGCGAACGACACCAAGGCGTCGGGCACCCACTGGGAAATTTTTACCCAGGCAGGCAGCGGTCACCTCTCGGTCTATATGCCCGGCAGCACACCCGATCATTTGCGCACGGATCAGAACCTTTGTGACGGGAAGTGGCATCAGGTCACCTTTCACTATGGCGCGAAAGAAGTCGCGCTCTACATCGACGGGGAAGAAGTCGCTCGGCAGGCTTTCAAGTCCAATAGCAAAGCGACCGTGCCCGGTGGCCTGGCCTTCGGGCGGCTGGTGGAGGGAGGCTTCGGTTGCGATGGACTCATTGACGATGTGCAAATTTTACGCGGCATACAACCCGTCTCGGTCGCAGGCAATGCGCCGCAAAAGAAAAACGAGCACAGCATTGGCCTGTGGTCTTTCGACGATCTCGCGCCCATGGCAGAAGCGATGTCCCCCACGGTGGAAGACCCCGCCCGCCGTGCCGCGTTGCCCGAATACCAGGTTATCCCTGCCGCCGATGACGCGACCCTGACCCCGGCCAATGGCTATCCGAAAGGCGCGGCCTATACGACGTGGCAACGTTCCCACGGGGACAACAGCAACAGCCGATTTTCCGCGCTGGACCAAATCAATCGGGACAACGTGAAGGACCTTAGGGTCGCATGGGCGTATCGATTCGGAGATGGAAAGGGTAACATCCAATGCAATCCTGTGATTGTGGGTGACACCCTTTACACCCCCGCGCCAAAAAATACGCTGGTGGCCCTTGATGCCCGCACGGGCGAAGAGAAATGGCGCTTCACGGGCGAAGGCCGTCCCGCCCACCGGGGTCTCACCTATTGGCCGGGCTGGGGCACCCATGCCCCCCGCCTTCTCGTCAGCGCGGGGCGGGAACTGTGGGCGCTCGATCCCAACACCGGTGTGCCCATCGCGGACTTCGGCAATGACGGGCGCATCGTCACCGGGGAGGTTCGTGTTGCCAGCGCGGTCTTCCAGAATGTCATTGTCCTGCCGGGCTACGCCAAGGATGTTTTCGGCTACGACGTGGTCAGCGGCGAACGCCTGTGGACCTTTCACACCATCCCCGAACCCGGCGAATACGGCCATGACACGTGGGACGGTCCCGAGCTGGGGGCCAACTGTTGGGGCGGCATGGCGCTGGACGATCAGCGGGGCATCGCCTATATCGCCACGGGTTCGCCCAAGCCCAACTTTGTGGGCGTCTATCACAAGGGGAGCAATCTTTTCGCCAATTGTGTGATTGCCCTGGACGCGCTCACCGGAAAGCGGCGGTGGCACTTCCAGGAGATTCGCCACGACATCTGGGATCTCGATATCCCCGCGCCACCCAATCTGGTCACGGTTATGCACAATGGAACGATGGTGGATGCCGTGGCCCAGGTGACCAAGATCGGGAACACCCTCCTCTTGGACCGGCTCACGGGAAGACCCCTCTTCCCTTTTCGGATGCGTCGTGCGCCCGTGTCGAAGTTGCCCGGCGAACAGACCTGGTCCTATCAGCCCGATGTGGAACTACCCGAGCCTTTTTCCCGCCAGACCTTCAGCCCCGAAGACATTACAACCCGGAGCGAGGAGGCCACGGCCTATGTCCGGCAGATTGTGGACAACGCGAATTACGGCTGGTTTGAAGCCTTTGAAGAAAACAAGGCCACCATTTTCTACGGACTCCATGGCGGCGCGGAATGGACCGGGGCCGCGACGGATCCGCGCAATGGCCGCCTCTACGTCAGCGCCAACGAACTGCCCTGGGTCATCAC
>JAJRPE010000624.1 GCA_024280935.1 Candidatus Hydrogenedentota bacterium | reverse complement strand
GACCGGCAAGTTGGATCTTCCCGAAGGCGTGGAAATGGTTATGCCGGGTGACAACATCACCATTTCGGCAGAGCTTATTGCGCCCATCGCCATGACCGAAGAACTTCGTTTTGCTATCCGCGAAGGTGGCCGCACGGTCGGTGCCGGCGTGGTAACAAAAATTATCGAGTAATTGTTACTGGTCTCTGCCTTGTGTGAGGCGGGGTTGGTTTAGAGGTTGGAACTAAGGCGTCATCAAATTTGGCGTTAGCTTGGAGACAGTCAATGGCTGCCAGCCATAAGATACGAATCAAACTACGGGCTTACGATCATCGCCTGTTGGATTTGTCTGCGCAAGAGATTGTCGCAGCGGCCCAGCGCACGGGTGCCGACGTAAACGGACCGATTCCGTTGCCGACGAACATCACAAAGTATACGGTGTTGCGCGGTCCCCACGTTGATAAGAAATCCCGTGAGCAGTTTGAGAGCCGGACGCACAAGCGTCTGATGGACATTGTGAATCCTACAGCATCAACCGTGGACGCCTTAATGAAATTGGTGTTGCCGGCCGGTGTGGACGTGGAAATCAAGCAATAGCCAAGAACGAACGAATGCGTGCCTACGCAAGAATTCGTAGGGCGGTGTAAGGATTACCAAGAGCATGGTAAATGGACTGTTAGGGCGAAAGCTGGGTATGACCCGGGTCTTCACCGAAGATGGGCGTTGGGTACACGTGACGCTTGTTGAGGCAGGCCCCTGCACGGTTATCCAGAAAAAGACCCAGGATACCGATGGCTACGATGCCGTACAGGTTGGCTTTGGTGAAGTGAAAGAGTCTCGGCTCAACAAGCCGCAGGCGGGTCACTTCAAGAAGTCCGGCCAGAAGCTCAAGAAGGTTCTTAAAGAGTTCCGCGTAGCGGCGGACTCCGGTCTGAGCGTCGGCGATGAGATTCGCAGCGACATTTTTAAGGCCGGTGACCGCGTAGACATATGTGGCACGAGCAAGGGCAAGGGCTTTGCCGGTGTAATTAAGCGCCACGGTTTTGCTGGTGGCCCCGGTGGCCACGGATCGCACTTCCACCGTGCGCCGGGTTCGATAGGCCAGAGCGCTGATCCGGCCAAGGTTTACAAGGGTAAACGCATGCCTGGCCGAATGGGTAATGTTTTCCGCACCACCCAGAATTTGGAAATCGTCCGCGTTGATGAAGAGAAGAATCTGATTATTCTTCGCGGTTCTGTTCCAGGTGCCAATGGCGGCTTGGTCGTGGTCAAACACAGCGTGAAAGGATCCAAGTAATCATGGCATCCTTAAAGATTCTAAATATACAGGGCGAAGACAAGGGCTCGGTTGATGCGAGTGATGCCGTCTTCGATGTTGAGGAGAATACCGGTTTGGTGCATGAAGTGGTGGTAGCGCTACGGAATGCCAAACATCAGGGCACCCACAAGGTGAAGACCCGCCGTGAAGTTCGCGGCGGTGGCGCAAAGCCTTTCCGCCAAAAAGGTACGGGCCGCGCTCGCCAGGGCAGCATCCGCGAGCCACATATGCGTGGCGGTGGTGTGGTTCACGGTCCGGTTCCCCGGAGTTACCGTCAGAACGTGCCGAAGCAGGTGCGTCGCCAGGCGCTGTGTTGTGTTCTTAGTTCGCGCGCCCGCAACGAACGGCTTGCGATTGTTCAGGGCATGAGTTTTGACGCAGTCAAGACCAAGCCCGTTGCCGCGATGCTTGACAGTGTATCCAAAGAAGGCCGCAGGACCCTGCTGGTCACGGCGGACTACGATAAGAACCTGCTACTTTCGTCCCGGAATATTACCCGTGTGACCGTTCGCACAGCGGCTGAAGTAAACACGCTTGATGTGATGCTGGCGGCGCGGGTATTTGTTCAGGAAGAGGCATTGAGCAAACTTGAGGAGCGTCTGTCATGAGCCTGTCTCCCTATCAGATTATTAAGCGGCCGATCATCACGGAAGAGGCGCAGATACAAGCGACAAAGGGTTCGCAGTACACGTTTTGTGTGGTCCCCGATGCGAATAAGCATCAGATTCGCGATGCTGTTGAAGCTATCTTTCCTGACGTGAAAGTGACCCGGGTTAACACGATGAATTACGATGGCAAGGTGAAGCGCCAAGCGGGTTCGCGTAAGGTGGGTCGCCGTTCCAAGTGGAAAAAAGCGATTGTTACCCTCCGTGCTGGCGACAGCATCGAACTGATATAACGGAGATATAGGCATGCCTGTAAAGCGATTTAAACCCTATACACCGTCTCGGCGCCAAATGAGTGTCTCCGACTTCGCTGAAATTACGAAGTCTGAACCCGAAAAGGCGTTGACCGAGCCGAACCCTAAGAAGGGTGGCCGGAACAACCATGGACGCATTACGATGCGCCGTCGTGGTGGTGGCCATAAGCGCAAGTATCGCGTGATCGACTATCGTCGCGACAAGGACGGTATCCCCGCGCGTGTGGCGTCGATACAGTATGATCCAAACCGCTCCGCCCGCATCGCGCTGCTGGTATACGCCGATGGCGAGAAGCGTTACATCCTGGCACCGGGCAAGCTCGAAGTTGACCAGGTGTTGATGAGCGGTGAGAAGGCCGCGTTTGAAATAGGCAATTGCCTCCCCCTTGTCAATATACCGCTTGGTACCAATGTCCACAATGTGGAATTGACACCCGGCAAAGGCGGCCAGATGGCCCGCTCTGCCGGGAACGGTTGCCAGCTACTTGGTAAAGAGGGCCGCTATGTGGTTCTCCGGCTTCCGTCGGGTGAAATGCGCCGCGTGCTGAGCATCTGTCGCGCAACGGTTGGCATTGTTGGCAACGAAGAGCATAACAACATTAACCTCGGCAAGGCTGGTCGGTCGCGTTGGCTTGGTCGCCGTCCGAAGGTTCGTGGCGTTGCGATGAACCCGGTTGATCACCCCCACGGTGGTGGTGAAGGCCGCACGTCGGGTGGTCGCCACCCGGTGAGTCCGTGGGGCACGCCCACGAAGGGGTACAAGACCCGCCAGAAGAAGAATCGTTCGAACAAACACATTATCCGGCGTCGAAACGCTTAAGCCAGGTTGCTGTAGAGGAGATATATCGTGTCGCGTTCCCTAAAAAAAGGCTTCTTTGCTGATGAGCATCTGCTGAAGAAGGTAGATGCCCAGCGGGCTTCAGGCGACCACCGGGTTATTAAGACTTGGTCTCGCCGGTCCACGGTAATTCCCGATATGGTGGGATTGACCATTGCAGTGCATAACGGCAGGACCCATCTTCCGGTGTATATCACCGAGAACATGGTAGGCCACAAGCTCGGTGAGTTTTCCCCGACGCGGACGTTCCGCGGGCATAAGTAGTAGGTGAATAACCGTCTCGGTGCCTTATGGTGTCGATACGCAGGAGATAGACGATGGCAGTAGCAACAGCCAAACTTAGTAATTTGCAGATATCTGCGCGAAAGGTGCGCCTGGTTGCTGATCTGGTGCGCGGCCGACGGATATCCGATGCCCGCGACATGCTTCAGTTCACGCTGAAGGGATCGGCAAAGCCGATGTTGAAGCTGCTGGAATCCGCTGTAGCCAATGCGGAGTTCGCGGCCCAGGAATCCCATTCCGACGTGGACACCGATGAGATGATAATTGAACGAATCGTGGTAAATGAGGGGCGGACGCTTCAGCGTTTCCAGCCCGCGCCCCGTGGGCGGGCATCCCGCATTCGCAAGCGCAGCAGCCATATTGAAATCCGGATCGCGGACAAGTAAGGAGCAAGTTGTGGGTCAGAAGGTACATCCAAACGGATTTCGACTGGGCATCATCCAGAACTGGTCGTCGCTGTGGTTCGCTGAGAAGAATTATGCTGAACTTTTGCACGAAGATTTGCGGCTTCGCGATTACGTGAAGAAGCGTCTTTACCACACAGGTGTGGCGAAGATTGATCTTGAGCGTGCTGGCCGTAAGACAAAAGTGCATATTTACACCGCACGTCCAGGCTTGGTCATTGGCCAGCGTGGCGCGGAGGTGGACAAGCTCCGTTTCGAGCTTGAGCAGCTTACCGGTCATGAAATGATGATAAACATTCACGAAGTGTTGAGCCCTGAATTGAGTTCGACCTTGGTTGCGGAGAGTATCGCCCAGCAATTGGAACGGCGCATGTCGTTCCGCCGTGTAATGAAGAAGGCGGTTCAGAACACGATGCGCCTTGGCGCGAAGGGTATTCGCCTGCGAGTGGCGGGCCGCTTGAACGGCGCGGAAATCGCACGTGCGGAAAAGGCCCATGAAGGCAGTGTTCCGTTGCATACGCTTCGTGCGAATGTGGATTACGGCACGGCGACTTCGCATACGACCTACGGATGTATCGGTGTTAAAGTCTGGATTTACCATGGCGACATGTTGCCTGGTGAGCGCGTAACAACGGTTGGTGGCGAGCGTAGCCAGGGTCGCGGTGGCCAGACGGGCGGATCTCGTCGGCAGGGTGGTGACCGTCAAGGTCGCGGCGGTTCCCGGAACCGCGGCAACGATAAGCAGTAGGAGACCTGAACGATGTTAATGCCCAAACGCGTAAAGCACCGTAAACAGCAGCGTGGTCGCCGCAGTGGCGCGGCCAAAGGCGGCACGAGCTTGGATTTTGGCGAATTTGGCCTGAAGGCCATGCAGGACGGCTGGATCACAGCCCGCCAGATTGAGGCTGCCCGTATCGCTATCACACGTCATATTAAGCGTGGCGGCAAGGTATTTATCCGGGTTTTTCCAGACAAACCCATTACGAAGAAGCCTGCGGAAGTTCGCATGGGTAAGGGTAAAGGCGCGCCGGAAGAGTGGGTGGCCGTGATTAAGCCCGGTCGGATTATGTTTGAGGTGGAAGGGGTGCCGGAGGAGTTGGCCCGCGAAGCGATAGAGCGCGCCGGTTACAAGATGCCCATTAAGACGAAGTTCGTGAAGCGTGGCTAAGGCGACCGCGCAGTCGGTACGCAAGGAGACGATCTGTGAGAGCGAATGAGCTCAGAGATAAGGACAATGAAGCACTGTTGAAGCAGCTTAATGAGCGTGAAAACGACGTAAGCAACTTCCGCATGCAGGTAGCGACCGGCGTCGTAGAGAACGTTCGTTCGGCGCGCACCGCCCGCCGCGATATCGCTCGAATCAAAACGATTCTCCATGAGCGCGAGATTGCCGAAGCGAAAGGTAAGAACTAGACATGAGCGAAGAGACCAAGACCGCTGAAGATATGCGTGGCCGCCGCAAAGAGCGGACAGGCCTGGTAACCAGCGCCGCCATGGACAAGACCATCACCATTTCAGTGGAGGGTGTTAAGTATCATGCCCTCTACAAGAAGGCGATGAAGACCACGAAGAAGTATAAAGCGCATGACGAGGAAAACACCTGTAATGTTGGTGACCTTGTTCGGATTAAAGAGACCCGTCCGCTTAGTAAGACCAAATGCTGGCGTTTGCTGGAAGTTGTTAAGCGCGCTGAGTAAATTATCTGGCGTGTTTCGCAGGGTTTCACCCAGGCAAGATTCGTTTTACGAATAAGGTTTGAGAGCATGATTCAAATGTTATCGCGGCTGAAAGTCGCCGACAATTCAGGAGCTCGACAGCTCAGTGTAATTCAGGTTATGGGCGGCTCCCGTCGTCGCTACGCTGGTCTTGGCGACATTGTCACCGCGAGTGTCAAGGAAGCCGTGCCGAACTCCAATGTAAAAAAAGGTGAAGTGGTGAAGGCGGTTGTCGTGCGGATTAGACACGACACGCAGCGTGCGGATGGGACCACCATCCGTTTTGACACGAATGCTGCGGTTTTGATCAACCCGAACAAAGAGCCGCGGGGAACGCGTATTTTTGGGCCTGTACCACGTGAACTTCGTGAAAAAGGCTTCATGCGCATTATTTCACTCGCTCCCGAAGTGGTATAGGAATCATATGATGAGAATTCGTAAGAATGACACGGTACTCGTAACTCGCGGAAAGAACGCGGGTCAACGTGGTCGCATTCTGGAGATGGATCGCAAGAAGGAACGGGTCCTCGTGGAGGGCGTGAATATGATGAAGCGCCACACGAAGGCGGGTTCCCGAAATCAGGCGGGCGGTGTCGTTGAGCGCGAAGCGCCCATTCATATTTCCAATGTGATGGCCTGGTGCGAAGCTGTTAATGGCCCATCCAAGATCCTTATGAAGACCTTGGAAGATGGGAAGCGCGTTCGGATCTGGAAGGTTAACGGCGAGACTCTGGACGACTAAGAGCCGCCCCGGTTTGCGGCTAACCAGCATGGTAGGAGTGGCATAAGATGCCTGCAACACTCAAGACGAAATACATAGAGACGATATGTGGCGAGCTGAAAACGCAGTTCGACATTAAGAACGTCATGCAAATACCAGCGATGGAAAAGGTCGTGGTTAACATGGGCGTTGGTGCCGCCATTGGCGATGCCCGCTTGATGGAATCCGCCGTTGCGGAACTGGCCGTGATTACGGGGCAGCACCCCAGCATCAGGAAGGCCCGCAAGTCCATCTCCAACTTTAAGCTCCGCGAGGGCGTTAATATTGGCTGCATGGTGACGTTGCGCGGTGAGCGCATGTATGAGTTTGTTGATCGCCTTTTCAATGTGGCCATGCCCCGTATTCGTGATTTTCGCGGTGTGTCGGAGAAGGCGTTTGATGGACAGGGCAATTATACCCTGGGTATTAAAGACCAGACGATTTTTCCCGAGGTTGACCATGACAAGATTGGTCAGACCCGAGGTATGAATATTACCTTTGTTGTAAAGCATAGTAATTCGGCGGACCAAAGCCGCGAGTTGTTGCGCAAATTGGGCATGCCCTTTGCCAAGAGCGGCGCTGCTGGAGGAGAGAACCGTGGCTAAAAAATCACTGATTGCAAAGAACAAACGCACACCGAAGTTTTCGGTGCGTGCGTACAGCCGCTGCCGATGCTGTGGTCGCCCGAAAGCGTTTATGCGCAAGTTTCAGCTATGCCGTATCTGTTTTCGGACCTTGGCGCTTGAGGGTAAGTTGCCGGGCGTTACGAAGTCCAGCTGGTAAAAGAAATATTGCGTCCCCTGACGCGAATGAATAAGGAAATTTTGGCCCATGTCAATGAGTGATCCCATCGCTGATCTGCTGACACGCGTTCGCAACGCGGCCCAAGCTCAACTTAAGACTGTAGATGTTCCCGCCTCTGGTTTGAAGAAGGAAATCTGCCGTGTGTTGCATGAAGAAGGGTACATCGGCGAGTACACAGTCGCTGAGGAGCCAAAGCCTGGCTCGATTCGCATCCACCTTAAATACGGGCGTGATCGCAGCGCGGTGGTCCAGCAGTTGAAACGGGTCAGCAAGCCGAGTCTGCGTGTTTATGTGGGCAGCCAGGAGATCAAGCCTGTTTGTAGCGGACTTGGAATTTCCATCATGAGCACCTCGCAAGGTGTGATGACGGGCAAGAAGGCCCGGCTCGCCAAGGTTGGCGGCGAAGTGTTGTGCGAAGTTTGGTAGGTACTGTCCACGGGATAGTGCGTACATAGAGCATGAAGAGATACCGCCGCAGGTTTGTTGGCGGTAGGTGAAAGGATAAGGTCGTGTCGCGAGTAGGAAACCTGCCAGTGCCGGTACCCAGTAGCGTAAAGTGTGTGCTTAAAGGCAGCACTTTGGTCGTTACGGGACCCAAGGGCACCTTGGAAGAGACGTTTCAGCCCCAATTGGGCATAGAGGTGACGGAAAGCGAAGTTATTGTGTCCCGGTCTTCGGACTCGGGGCAGGAGCGGGCGTTTCACGGTCTTACCCGTGCGCTCATCAATAACATGGTGGTGGGTGTGACGGAAGGCTATGAACGCACGTTGTTGATTGAAGGCGTGGGATATCGCGCCTCCCTCAAGGGGAAGGTTCTTAACCTGCTCCTGGGATACAGCCATCCGATTACGGTTGAACCGCCGGAAGGCGTGACCTTCACGGTTGACGGTCAGCAGACAATTAAGATAAGCGGAATCAGCAAGCAGCTGGTTGGCCAGATCGCGGCGAACGTGCGGGCATTCCGCAAGCCAGAGCCGTATAAAGGCAAAGGGATTCGCTACCAAGGCGAGCACATCCGTCGCAAGGCTGGTAAAGCAGGCGGCAAGTAGTCCGAGATAGAGGTGCGCGGCGCGGATTGGAAGTCAGCGCCATAGGAAAGGTTGAACATGTCTAAGAAGACGACCTATACAAAGGTACTTTTGGAACGGCGCAAGCGTCGTATCCGTAAGCGGATCGAAGGTACGCCGGAACGCCCCCGACTTCGGGTTACCCGCTCGGCGAAGCATATATACGCGCAGATCATTGATGACACGGCGGGGGCCACATTGGCTGCGACCTCGTCGGTGGCGCTCAAGATTGCGGGCGGCAATATTGAAGCCGCCAAGCAGGTTGGCAAGTCGCTGGCGGAACACGCCAAAGCGCAGAACATTGAACAAGTAGCGTTTGATCGAGGCGGATGCCTCTATCATGGCCGCGTAAAGGCCTTGGCTGAGGCCGCACGTGAAACCGGTCTTCAATTCTAGGAGCAGTCTCTTGAGCACAGAGCGTGGCAACAAACGAGATAAGCGCAATCGCGATAACCAAGATAGTGAATTTATTGAACATGTGGTAAAGATCTACCGCGTGGCGAAGGTGGTTAAGGGTGGTCGCCGTTTCAGCTTCAGTGCTATCGTCGTGGTTGGCGATGGCAAGGGGCGTGTTGGCGCCGCCATGGGCAAGGCCCGGGAAGTTCCTGTGGCAATTCGCAAAGCGATTGAACGCGCCCGGCGCAATATGGTTAGCGTCCCGGTGGTGAATACGACGATTCCGCATGTGGTGACGGGTCGCTCCGATTCGGCAGCGGTATTGATGAAGCCGGCGTCGCTGGGTACGGGAATTGTAGCGGGTGGTGCGGTTCGCGCCGTTGTGGAAGCGGCTGGTTACCAGAACATTCTGACGAAGTCTCTGGGTTCAAACAATTCGACGAATGTTGTCTGGGCCGCTATCGAAGGGCTGAAGGGCCTCCGGACCGCCGAGCAGATCGCTGCGGCGCGTGGTCTTGAGGTTGCCGATATTCTGTAGACAGCCGTGCCAGGCCCTATGGGTTGTTTGGAACGGATTAAGAAGGTACCGAGCACATGGAATTACATAACCTGAGAAATAATGCCGGCGCAAAAAAGAAGCGTAAGCGAGTCGGACGGGGACCTGGTTCAGGCCATGGCAAGACATCTTGCCGCGGTCAGAAGGGTCAAAAGTCCCGTGCGGGCTATTCGCGGCGCTTGAGCTTTGAAGGCGGCCAGATGCCGTTGCATCGCCGCTTGCCAAAGCGTGGCTTCAATCATGCGGATCGTTGGCCGATGGCGGTGGTGAATATTGATAGTCTGGAGAAGGCCTTTGAGGCGGGTGCGGAAGTGACCAGCGCAGCGATCGTTGCGGCGGGATTGGCCCGGGCCACGAGAGGTGGCATCAAGGTCCTTGGTCGCGGTGAAGTGAGCAAAGGCTTCACGATTAAGGTGCAGGCGATTTCCCCCAGCGCCCAGAAGAAGATTGAGGCTGTCGGCGGGACTGTCGAGATCGTTGTTCTTGCTCCCGTAGCGTCTGAGAAAGACACGACGGAAAACGCTGAATAAGGAGTACCGGGGTGTCCGAGCCAATCGAAGCCTTTAAGAATGCCTTTAAGATACCCGAGCTGAAACAGCGGATAGTCTTTTCGCTTGTCATGCTCGCAGTTTATCGTCTGGGTTGCCACGTTCCGGCACCCGGGGTGGACGGCTCCGCGTTGGCGAAGAAAGTTGGCGGTAGCAGCTTACTTGGTTTTTACGACATGTTTACCGGGCAGGCATTCTCGAATGCCACGGTATTTGCCTTGGGAATCATGCCCTATATTACGGCCTCGATTATTATCTCGCTTCTGATCCCTGTTTTTCCGGCACTGGAAGCCCTGCAGAAGAGCGGTCAGGAAGGCCAGAAGAAAATTACCGAGTGGACGCGGTATGGAACGATTGGCTTGTGTCTCGTACAAAGCACCGCCATAGGCTTTTACCTGCAGAGCCTGGGTTCGGAGATTGTTCCCAATCCCGGTCTCGGCTTTATCCTGATGTGCATCGTCACGTTTACGACGGGTACTGCGTTTATCATGTGGCTCGGAGAACAGATCAGTGAGCACGGAATCGGAAATGGCATATCGCTGATTATTTTTGCGAGTATCATTTCCTCGATGCCGGCGGCTATTGTGAATCTCATTCGCATGATCGGCACACAGCAGGTGAATATATTTACCGCTATTGTGTTGGTTTTCCTGATGGTGGTTGTGGTCATGGGTGCCATCTTGGTTACGACGGGCCAGCGCCGCATTCCGGTGCAGTATCCACGGCAGGTGCGAGGGCGCCGGGTCATGGGTGGTCAGCGGTCTTACCTGCCATTGCGGGTGAATCAAGCGGGTGTTATTCCGATAATCTTCGCGAGTTCGCTTTTGATGCTACCGGGGATGCTCGCCCAGAATCTGGGAAGTTCCTGGATTGGAGCGATCATTAACCAGATAGCGGACCCTGCGGAGTTGGTCCACAATATTCTATATGCTGCCTTGATAGTGTTCTTCTCGTTCTTCTATACGGCGATTACGTTTAATCCGGTAGAGTTGGCGGACAACATGAAGAAGTATGGCGGCGTTATCGTCGGTGTGCGTCCGGGCAAGGCGACGGCAGATTATTTGAACAAAGTTATGACGCGTATCACCTTGGTAGGCTCGCTGTTTCTGACAGCGGTTGCGCTTTTGCCCGTGATCGTTTATGTGTATTTGAATGTGCCGGACTGGATGATTGTACAGTTCTTTGGCGGCACCAGCCTCCTGATTCTCGTTGGCGTTGCGCTCGACACCATTAAACAGATTGAGCAACACCTGACGATGCGTCACTATGATGGCTTTTCGAGCAAGGGTGGTGGTGGCCGGGTGCGCGCTCGTCGCGGTGCTTAGCAGAATTGTGACTGGAATGGTATAAGCGAGACTTACGGTAGTCCGTTAGTATAGAATACGTGCCGTTAAACTGCGGACCGGCTCTGAAGTCGGCGTACAAAACAGGGACGCATCCGAGCGGGTGCTGTCAGGCCAGCGATGATTTCGGTTCGGAGTGAGCGTGAAATTGACCTCCTTCGGGAGGCGAACCAAATTGTTGCCCAGGTGCATGACGCGCTTCAGGCGATGATAGCGCCCGGTGCGACGACCGCCGAGTTGGATGCCGTTGCAGAGGATATTATCCTTACTGCTGGTGCGAAACCGGCGTTTAAGGGTTACCATGGCTTTCCGGCTTCGACCTGTATTTCGGTGGATGAGGTGATTGTTCACGGTATTCCGGGCGACCGGGTGCTGCAAGAAGGAGAGATCGTAAGCGTTGATGTCGGGGTAGCCCATCGGGGCTACTACGGTGACGCTGCGGTGTCTTGGGCGTGCGGAACGGTTGATTCGGCACGACAGGATTTACTGGATACAACTGATCTGGCGCTTTCAGAGGCGATTAAGGCCGCTGCCGCCGGTAACTATTTGCAAGATATAGGGCGTGCCGTCGAGGCGGTGTGCCTTCCCAAGGGTTACGGGATTGTCCGTGATTTCGTTGGACATGGAATCGGCACCTCAATGCATGAGGAACCCCAGATTCCGAATTATGATGATGGTCGAAAAGGACCGCGATTGAAGGCGGGGATGGTGTTGGCGATAGAACCAATGGTTAATATGGGAACGGAGAAGGTGAGGGTGCTTGGTGACGGCTGGACGGCGGTGACGACGGATGGCAAGCCGAGCGCGCATTTTGAGCACAGCGTGGTGGTGCGGGAAGATGGCGGAGAGATTCTTTCAGGCTCGAAGGTACATGTGTGGGGTCGGCGCAAGGCGTCGTAGCGATGAGACATAGGACGTAGAGCGTTCAGTGGAGATAGATCATGAAAGTACGCAGTTCAGTAAAGAAAATTTGTGAAAAGTGCAAAATTATTCGGCGACATGGTCGGGTACGGGTCATCTGTGAAAACCCCAAGCACAAGCAGCGACAAGGATAGAGGCAGCGATTCACGGTGACGTGAAGCAGCTGCGTAGGAGAACGTAGGATATGGCTCGTGTTGTTGGTGTAGACCTTCCCCGTGATAAGCGGGTGGAAGCTAGTTTACAGTCGATCTATGGTATCGGCCTGACGAGGGCGCAAAAGCTCTTGGAGAAGGTGGGTATTAATCCAGATACCCGTGTTCGCGATCTTACCGATGAAGAAGCAAATCTACTCTCCTCCACGATACAGACGGAGTACAAGGTAGAAGGCGATCTTCGTCGCGAAGTTACGTCGAATGTGAAACGCCTTATGGAAATCAACTGCTATCGCGGACAGCGCCACAAGCGTGGTCTTCCCGTGCGTGGCCAGCGTACGAGCACCAATGCTCGGACCCGCAAGGGTCCCCGTCGTATGGCCGTGGTGAAGAAGAAATAGAGACTGACCGTCAACCTTGATGCCAAAGGAGGCACCGCACGTGGCGAATGAAAAACGCAAAGGCAAGAGCAAGAAACGCCGGATAGCGCTGAACTCGACTTCGGGTGTCGCGCATATCCAAGCGACGTTTAACAACACAATAATTTCCATCACCGACCCGCAAGGAAACGTAATCGCGTGGTCCAGCGCCGGCCAGGTTGGTTTTTCTGGTTCTCGAAAGAGCACGGCCTTCGCCGCTCAGCTTGCTGCAGAAAAGGCAAGCACGAAGGCCCTGGAAATTGGCTTGAAAGAAGTTCGGGTTTATGTAAACGGACCTGGTGCCGGGCGTGAGTCCGCGATCCGCGCGATTCAAGCTGCGGGATTGGCCGTATCTTTGATCAAGGATGTGACCAGCGTGCCGCACAACGGTTGCCGTCCGCCCAAACGCCGCCGCGTGTAACGCAGCCGACTAATCTGGGTTGGCTGAGTGGCATTGGTCGCGGCGTTACGAGGCATTGGCCTGAGTGGGGGCTGTTGAGCAGCTTGAGTCCTGAAAGGCGTGGATAGATGATAACAAACGAATTTACGATTCCAAAGTACGTGAAAATCGACGACGAGTCGAACGAACAGTATTCACGCATAACGGTAGAGCCTTTTGAGCGCGGATATGGCACAACGGTTGGAAATTCTCTTCGGCGTGTGCTGTTGGCCTCCCTTGAGGGCACGGCTGTGACGGCGATTCGGATTGAAGGTATCAGCAACGAGTTTTCGGCGATCCCAGGTGTGCGGGAAGATGTTACGGAAGCCGTGTTGAACCTCAAGCGCTGTGATATTCGTCTGAATCGTGAAGAGGCCCTCATTTTCACCTTTTCCTATAGCGGGGAAGGAGAAATAACGACGGGTGAGATCTTCAAGGACCAGGAATTGGTCGATGTTTTTAGTCCCGATCAGGTGATTATGACCTCGACATCAAAGTCGACGAAGATTGAGATGGAGATTAAGGTTGCGCGTGGCCGCGGCTTTCTGACCGCCGACCATTTTGAATTGGAGCATGCGCCGGTTGACACGATTTATCTGGACGCGAACTTTGCACCCGTTAAGAAAGTAAACTTTCAGATTGAGGATGCGCGGGTAGGCCAGACGACGGACTATGATCGGCTTCTGCTGGATATCTGGACGAACGGTTCCATCACGCCAGAGTGTGCGCTGGAGGAGGCGGCGAGTCTGCTAATTAACCATTTGCGGATTTTCGTGAAGCAGGAGCAGGAAGGCGACGAATTGGCGGCGGAGACAACGACGGAAGATCCTGAATTAATGCGGACCCTCGCCCGAACGGTTGATGAACTTGAATTGAGCGTGCGCGCAGCGAATTGTCTGAAGGCGGCGAGTATTCGCACCATCGGTGATTTGGTGGTTCGCGAAGAGAGTGAGATGCTTCAGTTCCATAACTTTGGCAAGAAGTCGCTCGACGAAATTAAGGCCCTTCTGGAAACGATGGGCATGTCACTTGGAATGAACGTCGGAGCTGCCGCCGCTGCGGTTGGCGCGCCCGAAATTGATACGAATGAGGATGAGTAATCATGCGCCATCGCAAAGCAGGTAGACGTCTCGGGCGGAATATGTCCCATCGTAAGGCGACAATGAAGAGTTTGGCCGTGGCGCTGTTTCACCATGACGCGATTGAAACGGGCCATTTGAAGGCCAAGGAACTACGTCGTTTTGCGGAACCTATTATCACCTTGAGCAAAGTCGACACCGTGGCGAACCGCCGCCGTGCTTTCGCCAAGTTGCGGGATAAGGAAGCTGTGGCCAAGTTGTTTACGACAATTGGACCGGCATGCGCGGAGCGCCCCGGTGGATACACACGTATTCTCCGTCTGGGCAATCGCGTTGGTGACGCTGCCCCAATGGCTCGTATTGAGTTGGTCGGCCTGGGTGAGTATCAGGAAGAAGAGTAGCGCCTCGGCGAAATCGAACACTATTCCAACGTGGAGCAGCACACAGCGTGTTGCTCCATTTTCGCTTGAAAGCCGCTAAGTGTTCACTCGCTTTTTTTATCTCACCTTGACACTACAAAAATAAGCTCCGGGTGCCACCTACACAGACACGAGGTACGAGTGGCTTTGTGGGTGCGGGTATCGGGATGGGTTTGGTGTATTTCGTAAGCGTTCACGACACGGGCCACTATAATCGACAAAAAGACCGTCGGGTGCCACGGGTAGGCCCGGTAGGGTTTACCCGTGCAGAACCGATGCCCCTGAATCTTAATTATCTTCCTTGCCGGTAGAAACTACACG
>JAJRPE010000623.1 GCA_024280935.1 Candidatus Hydrogenedentota bacterium | reverse complement strand
AGATCGGGTTGAGTTGGTATTTGATCGGGTGCATTATAACTACATATTGTATTCATTCAACAGGCCTCTTTGTCCGCTCAAAACTATATCTTGTGTTTTTATGGCATTTGGTGTAGTCTTATGTTAGCTATCTTGTGTTTTGGAGGGTTGATTGGTTATCAATCCGACACAGAAGCGGTCAAGAAAAGACTATATATAGTGTCTCCGACTACATTAATTAGTCATACCGACTCCGAGCAGACCCTATCGACGCTTTTTGCGTCGAGTGCCCGGGTATCGCTCCTGCGGGTCTTCATGCTGGACCCCGTTCGTGCCTATTACCAGCGTCAGTTGGAGCAGGCGACGGGATTGGCGATTCGCGCCATTCAGCGCGAACTGGAGCGCCTGGTGTCCATCGGGTTGCTTTTCCGCCATGTGGAGGGCAATCGGGCCTACCATCAGGTGGACATGGATTTTCCGCTCTTTCCCGAGCTGCGAAATATCATTTTGAAAACCAGCGCCCCACGGGATGTGCTGCGCAGTCGTTTGGCGATGGATTCGGCGGTGCGCCTTGCCTTTCTGCATAAAGACGAGGCCCATGTGCTGGTGGTTAGCCGGACAGGACAGACCCCGACGGCGGACGTGTCCGACCTGGTGGCGCTGGAGGTGGTGGGCAACGAGACATTTTTGAAGTGGTTACAGGGCCGTGATGCCGCCCTCAACCCCTATCTGCTTGAGGGTACCGATTTGCTGGGCCGCCGGGAGGATGTCATCTGGCGGCGCATCGAAGCCCATGAATACCAAGTTGCAAAAGGAGAAGGGATACCATGAGAGACCCCGTGCTAGAACTCAAGGCGCTTTGCGAGGCATTTCAGACGGAACGCGTGGATTTGCGCAGCAGCGCCCAGCGATTTCTGGCGATGCTTGGTTGGGAATTCCCCTTGTCCTTTACGCCCTCCGAAGGCGTGGAAGCCTTGCATGCGGCCCCATTTTTGCTCCGTGCCCGATGTGGCGATTCGCTGGCGGTCTTGTTCCTCCCCGCTGGATTGCTGGAGAGCCCCTCTTCGCTGTATGACCGGGGGCTGGACTTCTGCAAGGTTTCACGTTTTCTCGTCGACGAAATGAAGTCACTCAATGCGGAGTACCTTCTCGTCAGCGATCTACGCAGTGTTTATCTCTATGACCTTGCGGAGGAAGGACTGCTGATTTGCGCCGACAACGCCGAAGAGTTTCAAGAGGAATTGGCCGCAACCCTCTATAAGCCTGCCATGGACAAAGGATCGCTTGGAGACTTGCGTCGGCCACCCCGTAGCACCTTGGCCTGTCAATTGCGCGACTGGCGGTTGTTTTGGGTCGATCAATTCGTTTCCAATGCCGCTTGCCCCGAAGCCAGTGCGGATCTACTCATTGATCGTATGATTACTATCCGCTTCCTATTTGCGCACAAGATTTTTCGCCGTACCCGGGTTCAGTTGGAGCAGCGTTTCGACGCGCTGATTCTCGGATGTTTTCGTGGAGAAATTCAAAATCCCGGTGAGCAGTTGTCCAATTTGTTTCACGACATGTGGTTTGACTGGCATCTGGACCTATTTCGCCCCGATCCCGAGTTGGAAGCCGCCCTGGCCCGCTCGCCCCTGGCCGCGAAGTTCATCATGGAAAGCAAGCTGCTCTCCCAAAGCAAAATTGCCCTTGCCATATCGCTGGAGAGCTTTAATTTCGGTGAGCCGGAAGAGAAGCTGCGGGTTCGCATGGTGCCCGACTCCAACGAGGACCGGGAGCACTACCTCTCGATCCAGTCGCTTAATTCTATCGATGATGCCCGCATCATGGTCGATCTCCAGGAGGAAGGCTACCGCGCTATCTTCTTTTGGTTTGACCGGGTCGTCGCGCTCTACGAAAAATTTTCGGAAGACTTCGATGAGGAGCATCCTTTCGACGAAGAAAACGCCGTGGAAGGTATGGAACTCCTGGCGTGGTCCGCCGTCGATGCCGGGCGTCCCGAGGCGTGCGCGGATGCCTTGGCCTATGCCTGTAAACATGGCTTTGGGATATTCTGCGCCACCTCGACCCAATACCGCATCGGGCGGCTGCTTTTCACACTCCACCTCATCGAACGCTACCACCAGCGGCACCAGGTGGTGGAACGCTTCCCGAGCTTTGAGCCCGTCTTCGAGAAGCGGCCCGACGTCCTCCACGCCGACGAAGTGCTCTTCAAACGCGGTGGCCGCGCACCACAACGACCTTCGGCCTGAGCTCAGGTAGCTGGGGCTTAGCTCATGCCGTCGTCACCAGCAGGCCCAACTCGTTGCCATCGATCGTCACCACCTTCGCGTCGCCATCCATATCCCCGCTCTCCAGCGCACTCGCCAAGACCTCCTGCGCGATATAGTCGCGGAAGTCCGCAATCGCTTCGTTCAGCGCGGCGTCGTCTGTGGCGTAGGTCACGTTGATGCGGGCGTCGTAGGCGAGGCCCTGTTCTTTGCGGATGTCCTGCAGGGCGCGGATGACTTCGCGGACCAAGCCTTCTTTGCGCAGTTCGTCGGTGATTTCTGTGGCAATGACGACGACCATCTGCTTGCCCTGGGCGGCGGCGAAGCCGTCCTTGGGCGTAAGGCGCACGTCGACTTCTTCGGCGCAGAGGGTCTCCTCCTTGCCGTCGATTTCGACCTTGATGCCGCCGTCTTGCAGTTGGGCCAGGAGGGCAGCACCGTCGGCATTCGCCAGGGCTTTGCGCACTTGCTGCACGTCCTTGCCGAAGCGGGGTCCGAGCACCTTGAAATTGGGGCGCACATCGTAGGAGACGTATTCCTCGGGGCTGTCCGTGAAGGCCACGTCCTTGATGTTCAGCTCTTCCTTGATGAGGTCGAGGTGGTTCTCCAGGGCCGCCCGTTGCTCCGGGTTGCTCACGACCAATTCACACAAGCCCAGGGGCTGACGTACTTTAATGTTTTCCACGCGGCGGGCGCTGAGTCCCAGGGTGACCGCTTCGCGGGTGAGTTCCATTTGCTCAAGCAAGCCGTGGTCGATAGCGGAGGCATCGGCTTCGGGATAGGTCGCCAAATGGACACTCTCGGCGGCACCGGGCACGGGCTTCGCCAGATTGCGCCACGTGACTTCTGCGAAGAAGGGCGTGAAGGGCGCGGCCAGGCGGGCCAGCTTGATGAGGCACTCGTAAAGCGTCCAGTAGGCGTCGGCCTTGTCTTCGCTCCAGCCACTGGCCCAGAAACGGGCACGGCTCCGGCGCACATACCAATTCGACAGGCCGTCCACAAAGCCGGAGATTTCGCGGGCCGCCGGGCAAGTCTCGTAGT
>JAJRPE010000622.1 GCA_024280935.1 Candidatus Hydrogenedentota bacterium | reverse complement strand
TAGAGTCGGAGGATGCGCTACCCGAGATGTGAATTCCTACATTGGTGGTCGAATCGGCACCGTCAATCGTGACATTGTCGAGTACAACGGTATTGTCTTCGACACGCAGCATAGTGATGTTGCTGAGCGTGTCGCTCGATGGCATACGAATAGTCAGGTCGGAAATCCGCGTTTCACTGGCCGTCTCCAGCAGCACGGCATCGCTATCGTCCAGCAGGTTGGCATCGGGTTCGATAACCGTGGCGGCGGGGTCATTCGGGTCAGCCCCCCTCAGCTGAGCGTTGGGAACAAATGCCAGCTGTTCGCGGTAGGTTCCCGGCTCCAGCCTGATTCTGATATTGCGCCCTTCTTCAAAGAGGTCTTGGGCCATAAGGATAGCGTCCCGGATTCGACCGAATGGACGAGCGCTCGTTCCCTGTGGATCCACGTCGTCGATCATGGCCACATCCACCCGGAGTTCATCAAGCACCACAAGCTCGCGGGTGAGGGTGGGGGTCTTGTTGCCGGCAGCGTCCTCAGATCTGAACGTAACCTCGTAGACCCCGGCGGTATTGAGATCGACCGTGTCACCCCCGATCTGAATCTGATCCGTCAGATCGCCGGCGCAGGAATCCTCCGATGTCGCGCCGAAATCATTAATGGTCATCCCTGTGAGCAGGGTAATGCGCGGTGGCCCGATGAGTCTCAGTTCCGGGGGCTGTGTGTCTTCGATGTCCACCGTGCGGGTCATAGCGGAGGCATTGTTGCCGCTACTATCTTGGGAACGATAGGTAATGATATAGGTCCCCGGCGTTGCGATCTTGGTGGTGATACGCTTGCCCAACCCGTTCGTGATCGTAGAGGTAACAACGGTTTCCCCTTCGCACGCATCTATGGCGACGGCACCGGGATCATCGATGAGTGAACCACATTCCAACGTGACCGTATCCGGCCCATTGAGGGTGATGGTGGGGGCGGCCCCATCGACTACATGCACCGTTCGTATCTTCTGGGTGGCGGGGAGGTCGGTGCTCCCACCGGTGTCGGTAATATCATAGGTGACGATATAGGTGCCAGGTGTGTTGGTGTCCACGGAATCGCCGCCCACGACAACGCCCGTGAGAGGCGTACCCGATCCGCCTTCTTCGGCAACCGCACCGGGGTCCACATATGCGGGACCACTGCACTCAAGCGTTATGACGGCCGGCCCGTTTATCGTAATTTGTGGGGGGGAGCCTTCGATCACGCGAAGTGTCCGGGTTATCTGTCCCGTGTTCCCCGCACCGTCGGTCGCTGTGTAGCTTATGGTGTAGGCGGCTACCACGTTCGTGTTTACCGTATCGCCGCCGACGCTGACCACGAGGTTGCCTTCGCACCCATCTTCCGCAGTGGCTCCCGGGTCGGAGAAGGTGCCGCCAAGCGCAATAGAAATTTCCGGGGAGCCGTTCAGCGAAAGCACCGGGGCGCTGGTGTCCGTCACCGTGACCGTCCGATCTACTGCAACGACGTTGCCGCTATCGTCAGTCACCGAATAGGTGATCGTATAGGTGCCCGGTGTTGTTTCATCGACCGCCCCGGATACAATGATCCTATCGGTGAGGTCGCCGCCCACGTTGTCGCTTGCGGTTCCGAGTGGATCATCAAAGGGCGTGCCGCATTCCAATGTGAGCGCGTTTCCGCCATTCAGGGTGATACCGGGTTCGGTTGTATCGGGAATAGCGACGGGCGCACTGAAGGGCGAGGTGTTTCCCGCAAGCCCCGTGGCTGTGGCGGTCAATTGCATGCCCTGGTAGGGAGTGAGGTCGACGCTTTCCGAAAAGGTGCCGCTGGCGGCGGAAAGGGTGGTGATATAGGTCGCGCCTTCGTCCTTAGCCGCAGCGAACAGCTCGATTTCTGTGCCCAGACCCGCAGTGCCTGCAACAGGGTCGATTCCTGTAATGACCGGGGCCGCGATCATCGCATTGCCGTTGTTGGCAAGCCGGATGCCATCCGCCCCATTTTCCTGTATGCTGTTGCGTCGTATGCTGTTGGCGATACTGTTCGTTCCTTCTACAAGGACCCCAAAGCCACCGTTGTCCGCGATGATATTGCCTTCGTTATCGCCTACGCCCCCAATCGTGTTGTTCGCCGCGCCCTGGCGCACGGAAACACCTATGGCGTTACCCGGTATGCGCTCTCCATTACTATTTACCCCGATGGTGTTGCCTTGAACAACGTTGTTGTTGGTGGCCGTGCCCTGAATGCGAACTCCTGCCCCGTGGTTTCCAGTGATAAGGTTGCCTTCTCCGGCCGATGACCCGCCGATGCGATTGAGCCGGGCACCAAAGCTGATATCCACGCCGCGACCACCGTTACGGAGTTCAAGGAGTCCGCTGATGTCGGTGCCGATAAAATTTCCCTGGACGGCGTTATCGGTAGAACCGCCGTCACGGATGACAATACCGTCGTGATCATTGCCCGAGATGATGTTGCCGGCACCAGGTTCGCTGCCGCCGATAATGTTGGCCGAGGCTCCTCGTGTAATGCGAATTCCGCCAAAGCGATTACCGAGAGCGCTGCTGCCCGTGGCATCGGTGCCGATTAAATTGCCCTGGACGATGTTGTCTGAAGTGCCTCCGTCCTCGACAGCAATCCCATCTTCCCGGTTGCCGGAGATAACATTGCCCGCGCCCGTCTCCAGGCCACCGATGAGATTGGCTGTCGCCCGCCCAAAGAGCCGAATGCCGTTTGCGTCGTTGGGGAGGCTTCCATCACCGGTTTCCTTCAAACCAATGTAGTTTCCGCTGATGATGTTGTTGCTCGTTGGGCCGTCGGGGTTGTTGTCCTGGCTGATGGCGACACCATTACGGCCATTGCCCGAGATGATGTTGCGTTCAAGGACAGTGGTGCCACCAATGAGGTTGTTGCTCGCGCCAAAACCGATACGAATGCCGTCGCGTCCGTTGGCCCGTGCCGTGTTACCATCCGTGCCGATACGGCAGCCCTTTACCCGATTGCTCGTGGCTGCGGTGCCCAGAATGGTAATGCCATCGCCGGGAAAGTTTATGATCGCCATGTTCTCCAGCACATTGTTCGCGGAATTAATGACGAAACCGATGCCCCGGCCCACAATGTCGCCACCATCGAGAATGACCACGTCGCCGCCATCAATCGTGGTGCCACCTTCGGTGAGCGGCGGCAGGGGTGTCGTCACCGCGAAGGTGCTGGGGGATCCAAAATTAAAGGTAATCATGTCGGCTTCGCCGTTGCTGTCGGCCTGCGTCATGGCCTCGCGCAGGGTGCCCGGCCCCGAATCGGACGTATTGGTCACCAGAAAATCCGCTGCGCGGGCATTCCAACACATCGCGCCTGCGACCACCAAGGCAAGAAAAGTCTGCACTATCGTCCTGCTGCCAAATCGATTGCCCATGGTGTTCCTTCAGTTCCTCGGATTCCTGCATCAACCCATACTCAGTAAGTATATACGGGAACTTGAGAATAGCAAAGTGAATAATGCGAAAGTGGATTTCCAAGCATTCACTGCCGACGCGTACAGAGCACACGACGGAGTCATCGTAGCATAGGCGTCCCGCCTGTGTTTTGTTTAAGGTGGCATAGGCGTCTCGGCTGTGTTTTGAACCGAAGTACTCACAAACCGTCATTCCCACGAATGGGCCTGTCGAATTACGCATTAGCCCCTACCGTTTGGAAGGAACGCCCGTATTCGTCATCCTCGCGAACGCGGGGATCCAGGAACGCGAACACACAAACTGCCGAAACTCACTGGATTCCCGCGTTCGCGGGAATGACACCGTGCCCTGACAGGACAGAATTGTAGGATTTGTTCGCCCCTTATACGCTAAATCGACAGGCCCGAACGTGGGAATCCAGAAAGCAACAATGACACCTGCGAGACGAAGCCGGGCATGCCCGAAAAATACACAGGCGGGACGCCTATGCTACATTGTGGCCCGGCCACTTTAGTGCCTTACATGTTAAGTGCCAGGACATCGTGGACTGAATTTGGTGCCACGACATCGTGGACTGGGGGATTCTTTGGGGTAGATGCATTTCCAATCCCCTCCCCCCGGGGGGAGGAGATTGCTGTACTAATACACTAAACAAACCTCACATACAGAATTGGAGCGCGTGGCTTCAGCGCAGCTTGTACTCCCACTCATCGATCACCTCCTGATCGAGGCGGACTTGCAGCGTCTCTTTGGCCACGTCAACCGTGGCCTTCACGTACTCATAAATCG
>JAJRPE010000621.1 GCA_024280935.1 Candidatus Hydrogenedentota bacterium | reverse complement strand
TTTAGTGTCGGATTGAAATAAAAAATACCGGAAGGGCGTGAAAAGCGTTTACCTTTTGTAAGTATTGCGGTGCTGTTGCTCCAAGCGCACGAACCCTCGTGCCTCGGGATCGCGCGGCACATCCGACAGGATTAATGCTTGACCAACGCCGACATTTGAAAGAAACGAACCAAATTGCCGCGTAGCCAAAGGAGGCTGCGGAAGGGAAAAACTCATGATTAAGAGAAGCATTCTGCTCATCACCGTAATTGCCTCAATCAGCACTGGAGCCGAGGAAATGCAAGTACCATCCTACGAGGCGCTGCGAAGCGAATTTTCGACGCCCGACCATGCGCGTTGGGGCGAGGTGCCCCTGTGGTGGTGGGAAGGCCAGCCCATGACCAGGGAGCGGGCGACGGCGGAGTTGGAGGAGCTGGCCTCGCAGGGGGTAAAGACGGTATGTCCCATTCAGCGCTCGCCGGGACGCTGCGATCCCGCATCGTTCACGCCGGAATGGTGGGATATGTTCGCCCATGTCAACGCCGAATGCAAACGCTTGGGCATGACGCTGTGGGCCTACGACCAGGTGGGCTACGGCCATTATGGCTGGCTGGAAAAGGCTGCTGCCGAGGTTCGCGACCCGGAGATTCGGCGCGTTGAATTACTCCAGGCCGATGGCGCGGCGGGAAAGGCGATTCGGCTCGAACTGCCGAAGGGCGCGCTCATTGCGGCGCACGCCTACCCCCTTGTTGACGGGCAGATGGATGATGGGGGACGTCTTGACGTGACGGATGTGGCCAAGGGAGACACAATCGAGTGGTCGCCGCCAGCGGGGGATTGGCGCTTGGTGGCGACGGTAGCGGTGCCTTTTCAGTCCTTCTACCTGAGTGCGGATTCGGCGGACCGTTTCATCGACAACTTCTACGGGAAACTGGAACGCACCTTGGGACAGGATTCCATGGGCACGAGTTTTGTCGGGGTTTTTCAGGATGAGCATCCGCCCACGCCCCGCGACATCTACACCGAGGCCCTGGCCGATCATTTTCAGGCCCGTTTTGGCTATGAAATTGCCCAAGCGATTCCCGCGCTGCATTTTGACGTGGGAGCGAATACGCCGAAGTACCGCATCGACTTTTTCGACGCCTACCTGGATGTGGTGGAGGCCGACTATTGGAAACGGGTCTACGATTGGACCGAGGAGCGTTCCCTTCTTACCAGCCACGACAACTGGGGCCGGGGGAATATCTACCGGCAGAGCGAAGGCTACATCGATTATTTTCGGACCCAACGCTGGTTTTCGGCACCGGGCTTTGACGACGCGGGCCGCCATCCGCTGACCCAGCGCAATTATTATGACACCAAGATAGCAGCATCGATTGCCCGGCTATATAACCGCCCCCGTGTCTGGAACGAGGCCTTCCACACCAGCGGCTGGGGCCGGACCACGGAGGAGACGCTCACGTGGTTGACGACGGGCATGGTTGCGGGTGCGAATCTCTATGACGAACACGGTTTGTATTACGCGACCAACGCGAGCACGTGGGAACACGCCGCTCCCGATCCCCATTGGCGCCAACCCTACTGGCGCTACTACCAGACCTTGTCGGACTACGTGGCACGGACAAGCTATTTGATGTCACAGGGAAGGGCTGTCGTCGATGCGGCGGTCCACTATCCCGTGGTCAGTTTGTTGGCGGGAGAAGCGCCCGGCGCAGAGGGGCCCGACTATAACCGCTACATGGCGCTCTCGCGCACCATTTTTGATGCGGCCATCGACAATGACATCATCGACGACGATTCGATTCTTCGCGCCACGGTGGCTGACGGCGCACTCACGGCGGGCGGCAACGCCTACAAGGCCCTCGTCTTTGGCCCGGAGACCACCATGCGGCGTGCGGTGCTGGAACAAGCCCTGGTCCTTGTCGAAAGCGGCGGCACGGTGCTCTTCAGCGAAAAGTTGCCCGTGGCATCCGTGGAAGGTGGTCGCGGCGATGCCCAGTTACAGGGGCTATTGGGAAAACTCCTCGGAATCCAAGGCGACGACAGGCCGATGAGTTACATCACCAAGAACTTCCCCGGAGGCGGTTTTTGCGCGTTTCTGCCCAAGGATGCCACCCGTCTGCCCCAATTGATCAGCGAACATATTGAGCGCGACTTTATTCCCGAGAAAACAAACGTCTACGTGACCCACCGCCGCGTTGGCGACACGGAGGTTTATCTCCTGCAAAACGCTTTGGACGGCCAATCCATTAACCTTCGCGCACGCTTTCGCGCGGTGGGCGTGCCGGAGCTATGGGATCCCTTCTCGGGCGAGAGGGTGGCCGTTGATCGCTTCACGCGCGAAGGAGATTATGTAAGCGTTGAACAAGCCATAGAAGGCAACACGGCGACCTTCATCATTTTCCGGTCGGAGGCATCGGGTGTTGCGAGCGTATCCGCAGGCAATCGCAAGGGCGGTGCCATTCCGCTGAGCGAAGACTGGGCCTTTTCCGTTATTCCCACGCGCGATAACCGCTGGGGCGAATTCCGGTGGCCGCCGTCGGACGAGGTCATTGGACCGGAGATTCGCCAGTTCCGCTACCGCGAAGAGAATGGAGATGCCTCGTCATGGCACCTCGCCAACCATAACGACGAGGGTTGGGAAACCGCGCTCTACAGCACGGGTCCTTATTGGTTGGTCCATCCCGCGCAAGGGGAGGATGGTGCGCTCGTCGGGTCGGTATTGTCGGCTCTGGAGGGCGTTGCTGTCGGCGCGGGGGACTGGCAGGAACTCCAGTTTTCGAAGCGCATTGGCCTGGCGAAGGCAGCGCCCTGGGGCGGCCACTCCGGCTATCTAGACGGCCATATCGACAAGAACTTTGTCCAGCTTCCCGAGGGCCGCAAACTGTTGTTTACGCGGCTGCGCTCCCCTGAGGCACGACGTTCGGGACTCCGTGTGGAACTGCACAACGCGACACCCCGGCTCTGGGTGAATGGCGTGGAACAGCCTTTCGAGGATGCGGTGGGCAACCTTCCCCTGCGGGCCGGGGAGAATACGGTGCTGCTCGATCTTCCCGACGGAGACCATGGTCGCCTCTATGTCCAGGCCGCCGCGCCCGGTGTGGCAACCATGGCGGAAGCGGCGCACGGCAGTGTGCGGCCCGAAATCGACAAGGCGGACTGGATCTGGAACGGGGAAACCCAATCGACCTATGTGCGCAAGACCTTTGACCTTGACCAGATTCCCGCGCAGGCACGCCTCACGGTGAGCGCCTTCAGCGGCTTCCGGCTTTATGTGAACGGCAAGAAGGTGGGGGAGGAGATTGGCCCTTGGTCCAATTGGCGCAAGCCGGAAACCTTCACGATTACGCCCTACTTGAGGAAAGGTGAAAATGTCGTTGCCGTATGGGCGCAGCTTTTCGCCGGGCAGAATGTAAACAAGGGGCCGGAGGCTTTTGCGAGCCGGGGCGTGGTGGTGGCCGTGAAGATGCGCTTTGCCGATGATTCTGAATTTGGATTCACCACCGATGGGTCTTGGCGGGGCAGCATCGAGGATGTCGAAGACTGGGCAGCGCCTGACTTTGACGATCAGGCGTGGGCATCGGCCCAGGTGCGCGGCAGCATGGGCGATGCGCCCTGGGGACTTGACGTGGTGAACAATCTCGGGGCGGTCACGGAGACCAAGCGCCCGCTATCCATTGATCTTGAAAGCCCTTATCTGGTGTGCTTTGATGAAGTGCCCGATGTGGTCTATGACGTGAAGGCGAAGGACGCCCCACGGATCGGCTGGTATCGCTTTGATGCGCCGCCCGGCTTGCACCGGATGACCCTGCCCACGGATGCGAACGTACAGGTCTGGGTGAATGGGGATTCGGTGTCCGTGAAGGGCGGGGTAGCCGTACTCACGAAACCGGTCCCCGACGTATCGTCGGTGGCGCTCCGGGTTCAGATGGAAGCGGGGGCCTATGGCGGCGCGGCGTTCACTGCGCCGATTGGCCTCGAACTGAAAGATGGCCGGGTGAAGTCCGGGTTGTGGAGCGATTATGCCCTCCCGACCTACTCGGGCGTGGGGGTCTACACGCAAACGCTTCGCCTTAATGCGCAAGACCTCGCCACGACCCTGACCCTCGACCTTGGCCAGGTGCTGGTGGCCGCCGAGGTGCTTGTGAACGGACAGAGCGCCGGTGTGCGTCTGGCGCGGCCCTTCATCTTCGCGCTCTCCGATTTCCTGAAGGAAGGCGATAACACCCTGGAAGTGCGCGTCGCGAACACCATCGCGCCCCACTTCACAACGATTCCCTCCCTGGCGCAAGGCCCCACCGAATCAGGACTGATAGGGCCGGTAACGCTGTATCGGGCCGAACGGAGGTAGAGAAGATGCCAAAGGTTCACGTTGGGCAGGAGGTTGGACATTCTTGTCCGACATAAAGGGTGTGTCGCTCAATCAAACCCGCACAAAGTTGTGGGAGAACCCGTCGTTCAGAAACACCGGGAGATGCCTGTGGCACGACGTGCCCCTTGGTGTGAGCGCTTCGCCATAGGCCCACCCGCATCGGTTGACGCAACGTGCGCCTTCTGGCGGGTAGGAAAACCCGCCCTCCTGTTTTCCGGTGAACGCTTGCCGGATTTCAAGGCGGTATCATCGCCTGTCATAACCGGAGCAAAAAGGGACTGACGCAAGCGTAGCGAGGAACGAGCGCAGACGGGTCTGTTCCCTTTCTTGCGGGGCCGACAGAGAGAGATAGCTGCTTATTCGATGCCCGTGAATATGCCTTTACTACGAAGGGCGTAGAATGTAGGACATCCGTCCCGGTTGTCACAGGCCGTTCACGGCTGTGATTTCGCGCCGCAAGGCGCTGGGCATCTGGGGACAGCCCCGCCTGGTTGAGGTCTTCGTCCATACCGCAGCGGACCTGTTCGCCAGGCCGCTCACTTCCCTGCATGTTGCGGTCTTGGGCGAGGCAGTCCCCGAAATTCCTTGCAAATTAAGCGCACACAGTGTATGGTTTATTTGTGTACACTTGGAGCGCACGCCATCTACCTCAAGATCGACCATAACGCGGGCATACCGGTCTCCGCCCAAATCGCCGAGCAAATCACCTACCAGGTGGTCAGCGGGAAGCTCGCGCCCGGCGCGAAAATTCCCTCGGTGCGTGCGCTGGCGGCGGAATTGACACTGAACCCCACCACGGTCGCCCGGGTCTACCAGCAACTCGAAGCCGACGGCCTCATCTACACCCAGCGGGGCCGAGGCACCTTCATCGCCCCCCACCGCACGGCCTACACCCTCGCGGAAAAGAAACGACGCCTTAGCCCCGCCATTCGCGCGCTGGTCCTGGAGGCGGGAAAAGTCGGGTTGGACTATGAAAAGCTCCAGCACCTGATTGATGAAGAAATTGAAGCCATAACCGGGGAGAAACCATAACTATGCGAAAAATCACAGCCGGGACGGCTATGCCACTTTCCCTCAGCGCTCTCTTGTTTTCAACCCGGTCCGCCCCCGTTCCACACCGTCATTCCCACGAAAGTGGGAATCCAGAACGAGGTGCAGTCCGCTATGCTCTGTGTGGGCACACGCCCAAATACCACCCGCTGGCATTAACGCACACTCGACAGCCTTTGCGACGCAAAGCGTCTGGTGCTGCATTAACTACGAGGGTGACTTCGAAGCTTGGTCGTACCGCGCGATCCCCAAAAGGCGAGTTTCAACGAGTCCTGACGGGTTCGTGCGCTGGGTGGAGCAAGAGTTTTTTTGGAAAAAGAAACGTTCTTGCA
>JAJRPE010000620.1 GCA_024280935.1 Candidatus Hydrogenedentota bacterium | reverse complement strand
GTCACGTCATTCCCACGCACGTGGGAATCCAGAACGCGGCAGGAACACATCGCAAAACCACTGGTTCCCCGCGTGCGCGGGGATGACGGTCCTGGGTTGTGGGCGCGACTCACAGAGCTGCGTTAGACAGTAGCACAAATTTACCCACCGTTTTAAGGTGGATTCCGGGATGGAGGTCGGCACGAAGCGCGGGTGTGTCGAGGACCACCACGACATCATAGCCTTCGAGAAGCGCCAACGGATCAACACCCCTATCGATGGCCCGGTCCGCAAAGAAATTGAGTAATCCGGGAAGGCGGCCGCTCGTCGTGGCAACGCGGTACGTCGGGGGCAGCACCTCAATTGCCTTGACCACGTCAAGCTCTGTTTCCATCTCGTTCTTCGTCACGATCTCCGCGCTTTGGAGCGCCACCCAGCGCACACCGGGTGCCACCAGAAGCAATACCGCACAAGCACAGACAAATCGTATCGCTGTACGACGCGAAGCATCCACTGCGCCCCGGATAGCATAGACCAGCCACGGAGCGGTGAAGAGCGCCAGGATAGCGTAGGCATTCCAAAGGTAGCGATGAAGCTGTCCCGGTGTGAAGAAGAACCACCAATAGAGCATGAAAATCGCGTAGCAATAAAGAACCACGGCGGAAGGGGAATAGCGCTTCCGAAACACAACGGGCACGGTGAGTACGGCCACGACCAGCCAAACCGCATGGGCGATAGGATTGACAGCCACGGAATTCGCGAGGGCAACAGGTATGCTGGAAATGCCGAATAGCAGGTAATGCTGATAGATGGCCAAGACCCCGCCCGACTCGGATTCACCCGCCCCGTGGAGTTGCTTAAAGAGGCTCCAGAGGCCGAGCACCGCGATGCCGCCGATCACGGGAAAAACGACATGGGTCCACCGTATGGTGCGAAAAGTGGCCCGGTCGTAGGCCCAGGCTCCCACAAAACTGAAGGCCACCAGCACGACAATCGTCTTGGCCAGCACCGCGCAGGCAACCAGCGCGCCCGCAGCCAAAGCCCACACCGTAAATCCGGGTGATTTCAGGGCGCGGTGCCACGCCAGCAAGCCCAGAAGCAGGTAGGCGAAGGACGGCACTTCGCCATAGAGCGTGCGCCCAAGGTAGATGGAGGAGAAGGTCCCGACCAACAGCCCCACGGAAGCGACCCCGGCCCACGGGCCAAAGAGGCGCCGACAAAACTGAAAAACGGCCACACAAAGGAGCAGGAAAAAGGCAATCATGATGGTGCGGGCAACACCGAGCGAGACCCCGGCCATCTTGAAGGCCAAGGCGATGGCACCGATGACGGTGGGACCTACGGAGTCAAAGGAATCAAAATATTGGAAACCCGTATCGGGGTGGCCCGACGCATAGCTGGCATGAACCGCGACGTTGCGCGCCAAATTTAGATGATGAATTTCATCGGGCGCAGCCCACGGATAGGAATCAAGATGGGTGCCAAGAAGCACCACCGTGATAGTCAGCAACGCGAGCAGTGAGATCAAAGCGCGGTGAGATAGCTTCCCCACCGGCGCGGGCGGCAGCGCAACATAGGGTGTTTTCTGGCGCATGCGCCAGAGGACAGCACCCGAAATCAAGGTTACTAGCCCAAACAGGCCGACGCGCAAGAGAAGTCCACCAGGTGCCTGGATAGCATCGAACTCGGGATAGTGGCGGGTGTAGAGGACTAAGACAACCGATCCTGCCAAGGTAAAACCGCCCAACACGATGCCCAGCGTACACAAGACACGGATACCGTCCCACAACAAAAAAGACGGGACACTGGAGGGTGAATTTGCCTCCTCTCGGGAGGTATCTGGCTTGGCTTCCGCCACGAGCGAACATCCTTGTTGGCAATGGTGCAATAGGTGCGAGGCCAGTATAGCAGTGCTCACCTCATAAGTCCGAACAGACCCAAAGCGAACCAAGCGAGTGGTGGGTTAGCAATCACTTGCTGACTTAAAAACCTCCTCGAATTGAACGCTTGGGCATTGAAAAAGCGCCTACGAATATCGGGCGTGCCGCACGATCCCCAAAAGGCGAGTATAACGAGTCCTGACGGGTTCGTGCGCTGGCGTGAAGCAAGAGCCGCTTGGGGTCAAGAATAGGACGGTTGCGCCGCGCGTGCAAGGTGCTTTGGAAGTATCGCGGGGGTGTTGACCAAGCGCACGAACCGGCTGAGACCGGATCGCGCGGCACATCCGGCAGGGTTAATGCTTGAGCAACGCCGAACGTCCCTTCAAAAACGCGTTGAGCGCCTGATTGCATACATCGGCTAGATTTCCAGGTCATCGTAAAAATCATCGCTGTTATCAAAGCGGGTACCGCTACCGTCTTCAAGTTCCTTCATGGCGGCGCGTGTAGATGGGTTGGGGATATTGATGGAAAAAGGAAGGCCATTATTTAGCGCGACCTGGCGAAGAAACAGATTCACGGCCTGGGCGGGCTTTAAGCCCACTTTCGCGAATATGGCGTACGCGGCCTTTTTTGCGTCTGCATCAAGCCTTAGACTTGTTGGTTCAGTGCCCATAGAGAATCCTCCTTTCAGTTACAATTGTATTTCATTTGTAACTATTTAGCAAGGAAAATAGAATCGTGACGCCCCCCTTGCCGGAAAGCCGTCATGTATTTGCACCATACCGGCGATGGTGGTAAAATTATTTGGTATGAAATTCATACCATGTGCTTTAGTGCCTTACATTTGAATAAGGGCAAAAAGCAACAAGAAGTTTCATGCGGCCATATTCATAAGTTGTTGTGTAGAAGCAGTTAAGAGTGCGTTCAATGTTGAGGTCAACTCTCGTCCTTTTTGTGTGGGTTGATACT
>JAJRPE010000619.1 GCA_024280935.1 Candidatus Hydrogenedentota bacterium | reverse complement strand
GGGTCCATGATGTGGCAGGCCATGTCGCCGAGGGCGCCGGAGCCAAAATCCCACCAGCCGCGCCACTTAAAGGGGGCGTACTGGCTGTTGTAGGGGCGCATGGGCGCGGTGCCAATCCAGAGATCCCAATCCATCTTTTCGGGAATGGCTTCTTCGGCCAGGGCCTTGTCCACCCCTTGGGGCCAGTCGGGGCGGCTCGTCCACACGTGGGCTTGTTTTACCTCACCGATAGCGCCGGACCAGACCATTTCGCACAGATCGCGCACGCCGTTTCCACAGTGACCCTGGTTGCCCATCTGGGTGGCCACCCCCATTTCGCGGGCCGTGTTGGTCAGGAGGCGGGCTTCCGCGACGGTGTGGGTCAGGGGCTTCTGCACGTACACGTGCTTACCGAGTTTCATGGCCGTGTAGGCTGCCGGAGCGTGGGTGTGATCCGGGGTAGACACCGTGCAGGCATCGATTTCGGGCATCTTTTCCAGCATATCACGGTAGTCTTTGAACTGCTTCGCCTTCGGGTTCTTGTAAAAGGCTTCCGCCGCACGGGCCCAGTCCGGGTCGCAGAGGGCGACAATATTCGCGCCGTTCTTTTTGCACGCCATGAGATCGTGAAAGCCCTTGCCGCCCGCACCGATAGCGGCAATGTTCAACTTCTCGTTGGGAGATATTTTGCCAGGAACGACCTTGGCCGTATTTGGGGCGGCCAGGGCTGTTGCGGCAACCGTCGTGGTGGAGGCCGCGAGAAAGGCACGGCGCGTGATAGAACTTCGTTTCATAGTGATTCTCCTGCGGCAACAGTCAGCAAAGTGAATGGCCGCGATTAATGGTGGTGCGTTGCCGGGCTTGAAAAGGCCTACCCGATACCCCCGGTGCTGGGTTCAAGCAACGATTCTTGTGCGTACGTCCTCTGATTTGCCCGAAGGCAATCCAGGAAGGATATAGGAAATACGGTCCTGCGTCAAACTGCCGCTGAATCTGGCTGAGATTAACTGTAAATCTGGGGCGCCAACTCGCCCGCCACGTTGGTGCGGTCCACGGCCTGTTTTACCCGGTCCTCCTCGGGATCGATGCCGCCTTCCCGGTTCGTCAAGGTATTTCGATGAAAACCGGTGGCCGTTTTTTGCGCCAACGTGGCACCGGGCATCAAATCGCCCGCAAGCTGCTGCACGACGAACTGATCGTAGGGCATGTCCTCGTTGTGAAGCTGCCAACTCATGAGATCACCCTAACACAGTTCTCGCGACTATTCCAGTGCGCGGGGCAAACGACCCACACAACCACGAACAACTAAGGTGAGCTTTGTTCACAACCCAATGCCTACCCCAAAAAATCGGCAGGGGTGCCACCCTCACGCGGAGGAGCGAAGCGGGGGAGCTTGCGGGTGCAGGTCACCAGAATATAACTTTGTCCTAAAAAGAGACTGCGTAGCTTGTCGAAGCGCGTTACCAAGCTAGCAAGGCCCTCCGTAAACCCGCACCCTTGGCATCTCCTTTTCAGATGTCGAACAGACCAAAAGCCCGAGAGTTGAGTACGGCATTGAACATGTCATTAATTGTTACCACACAAGAAGAACTTAGCTAGTGTCAAGAACTTGTAGAGATGGTGGCATAGAGCTTCTTGTTTTTTTGTCGTGGTTCTTCCAGAACGAGGCTAAACACTTGACTAAATTAGATAAATAAATTATTCTACGAATTGTTACGATAAGAATTGGATAAGATCGGCAACCATACGGTATTCTTCAGCCTGTAGTGAAACCAGTTCCACGATGGCGGGTTCCGGGGCACTGGGCAGTGCCGACTATAGCTGAACCCAGTATATTACGAGGGTAAGAGCTTCGCCTCTATATGAGTAGTAAATCCCACATATTGATTGTCGACGACAATCTTCAGATTCGCTCCCTCTTGGCAGAACTCTTGTCGGTGGCGGGCCATACAAGCATGATGGCCTCGTCATGCCAGGAAGCCCATGCGCTCCTTGAGGAGCACACCTTCAACTGTGCGCTCATTGATCTCGGTTTGCCCGATGGCAATGGACTCGATTTACTTCCCCCCATCACACAGCATCATCCCCTCCTGGTTCCCATCATCCTTACCGGGGACGGGCGTGCGGAGACCATTATCGATACGATGCGTGCGGGGGCCTTTGATTTCCTAATCAAGCCTTTTGTTTCGGCCACGCTCCAAGCTGCGGTAAATCGTGCGTTGGACTATCACAACGCGCTCCGCGAGCGGGATGAACTGGTGCAACTGCTCTCCGAAGAACGGGAGCAGCTGAAAATTCGCGTAGATGACGCAACCGCCGACCTTCGGCAATATGCAAACCACTGCAAACGGGTGGGTTCACGCCTACACTCTCTCGTCCGGCTGACCCAAGTCGCATCGGAGCGATACACCGATGAACTGGTGTTTCGCAGCATCGTTGAAGAATTGGAGAACTACTTTCCACTCCGGTGCGTTGCATTGCAGTCGGCGACGGGCATGGAGTTTCTCTGTGCGCGACGCGATGGAAGCGGCGAAATTAACGTAATCGCTGTCGAAGAGGCGGGGCAGCCCGCCGATAATGGACGAAGCACCGCCGACATGGAGACGCGGATCCGGGAGATGGCGGCCCGCCATGCCGCTGTGGAAAGCACGGGAGTCGCTGTTTACCTTTACCCCCAAAGTTACTGGGGCAAAAAGGCCTGCACGGTGGCTTTTTTTCTCGAAGATGCCTTCACGGTAGACCCGGAGTGCGACCAGTTTCTGAGTATGTGCGCCCATTTCCTGGGATTCGAGTGGCAAGACGCCCGCCTTTCTCTACACGCGACGCAACAGGCAAGCCTTGGCAATATCGCTGTCGAAATCTCAAAAGGACTTATTCAAGATCTCACTGCCATTCGGACCACCGCCGATTTCATAAGCGAAACCGCCGTATCAGCGGAAGCCCTGGAAGGCCTCAATCTTATTCGGGGCAGCGTTGACAGTCTCCATGTGCAGATCAAGAACTTCCGTCAACTTTCTCAGCCCCACAAAGATTCGGTGGAGACCGTTCATTTAGCAGACTATCTGAATCAAGCCGTGGACATGCTTGGCCGCACCATAAAAAACAAAGGCATTGAGGTGGAACGCTATTTCGACGGCGACGCCCCCTGTGTCTTGCTGAATGGCCCCAGCCTCGCACGCACCTTCCTTGATCTGATTTCAGCCGCGGTACGTGCTGTGGATGTGGATGGAACCATCGCCCTGCGGCTGTCTGAATCGGAATCCAACCATGCCCTCGTTAGAATCAGCTATGAAATCGGTCACACAGAGTTGTTCGGCGTCGAAACCGCCGCTGGGGGGGATCAAGGCTCCCTCCTCGTAGAAAGTCATCCCCAATTTATATTGGCCCAGCGTTCCGTGCAGAGTTGCGGCGGACGTTTAATGCTAAAATACGAGGATGAAATATTCTGCTCCTTTCATATTATCCTGCCCCGCAATCCGCTTTCTCTTGAACCGAGCACCGAAAGTGACACGTGAGTAACATCGTCGACATGTCTGCGGAACAAGCTATTCCGGCAAGCCACGACAACCACCAACGTATCCTTGTGGTTGACACGGATCCCAGTGTCTGCTGGTCGCTGGAAAAAGGGCTTGGCTTGTCTGGCTATGCGGTCGTGTCGGTAAACGATGCCCGCCAAGCCCTCGCACGTGTCCAGGAAGAGCAATTCGCGGGTGTGCTTCTTGAGATCATGCCCGAAGCAGGACTCACTGCGGAAGTCCTGTCCCAACTCCTGGATCAGAGCGCTCCACCCAGCGTGGTCTGCGTATCCATAGATGCGCCGCCACCGATTGTTATTGACTGCATGCGGCGCGGCGCGGCAGACTTTCTCGTAAAACCCTTTAGTTTGGCGGAAGTTCGTTCCGCGCTGGCAAAGGCTATCGGCGTCCAGAAAGAGACCACAACCAACTCCCTTGATGCCATTGAAGTGCCGCCAGAATTGAGTTCGTCCTTGCTTGTCGGTGTGAGTCCCCCCATGCAAGAGCTCCGTACTATCATCAAGCAAGTTGCCCAGACCGATCTGAACTGCCTTATTCGCGGCCCAAGTGGTGCTGGCAAGGATGTAATCGCACGGGAAATACATCGCCTCTCACGGCGGAGCGAAAGGCCGCTGATCAAAGTAAATTGCAGCGCTCTGCCCGAACACTTGCTTGAAAGCGAACTGTTTGGCTATGAGAAGGGTGCCTTTACGGGCGCGGTCTCCGCCAAACCCGGGCGTTTCAATCTGGCGGACGGGGGCGTGATCTTTCTGGACGAGATCTGTGAAATCCCCTCAAATTTACAGGCAAAATTGCTTCAAGTAATTGAACACAAAGAGTTTATGAAACTTGGGGGGCGTAAATCCACCAAAGTGGATGTCCAAATCATCGCGGCCTCCAATGCCGATGTCGAGGCCATGACGAAGGATGGTCGATTTCGGCAGGATCTCTATTTTCGGCTCAACGAAGTATGCATCTGGGCACCGCCATTGAATAGCCGCCGGGAAGATATCCCCCTTCTGGTCAAGCACTTTGCCCAGAAGTACACGAGCTTTTCGGGCGACAAGCCGTTCACGATTACGGGCGAAGAACTTACGGAACTCACCAAACGGGACTGGAACGGAAATATTCGGGAACTGGAGAGCACGATAAAACGTTGGCTCGTGCTGGGGAAGGCCGATACTCCCACGCCATCCCCCGAGGCTCCCCGGGCTGCTAAACCCACGCCGACAACAAAGCAATCGCCCAGACGCGATATTTCGCCCGAGGAGATCCGCCAGGCCCTGGATCAATACCAGTGGAACCGGCGAAAGGCTGCCGAAGCACTCCAGATTAGCTACCAGGCCCTCCGGCGGCGCATCGAAAAACACAAACTCGATCAGCCCCGCTGAGTAGCACAGGCCTCCCCCCGTGTTTTGTGCCGACGATTAATCCGGCCTCAGACCGGCGAGAGTGCTACGAGGATTTCCTTGATGGCCTCTTCCAGCCCGATAAAGACGGCACGTGCAATAATATCGTGCCCTATATTCACCTCACGCAGCCCCGGCAGCGCCACGATTGGGGCCAGATTTTGTACGGTCAACCCGTGGCCCCCATGAAACCCCATGGGTGTATCGGCCAAACGAGCGGCCGATTCGGTCAGTCGCGCCAGTTCTCGGGCGATACCATCGCCTGTCGCATTCGCGTACGCTCCGGTATGAAGCTCCACACAATCCGCGCCCGTTGCGGCACTGGCTTCGATCTGGTCAATTTCAGGATCGATAAACATGCTCACGCGAATATTCCGGGCATGCATTCCCGCAACCACTTCAGTCAACCAAGCCTGCTGCCCGGCCACATCCAGCCCGCCTTCGGTGGTGATCTCTTCACGGTTTTCGGGTACCAGACACACGGTTGCGGGCACAATGTCGTGGGCTATGGCGATAATTTCGTCCACTGCCGCCATTTCAAAATTCATCCGAACATTGAGCGCCTCGGCCAATTCGTAAATATCATGATCCTGAATATGACGGCGATCCTGGCGCAGGTGAACCGTGATCTGGTGCGCACCGGCCCCTTCGCAGATTGCAGCCGCTTCCAGCACACTGGGCACGGCCCCCTTGCGCGCTTCGCGTAGCGTTGCCACATGGTCAATGTTCACACCGAGTTCAATCACGGGGTACGTCCTTTCAATAGCGCTGCGGCAAGCGATTACCGGTCATCAGGAGACTGGGCATCCCTGCCCGACACAAAACGCGGGAGCTTACAAGACACAGGCAAGACGCCTATCCTACGACTTGCCCTTATCGCAGTTATGCGCACCCGAGCTAGAGCGCGGCCACGCGGTCGGCCAATTGCTTGGTCAGGGTCTGGGCGGCACGCGCATCCTGGTGCTGCACCATGACCCGCACGATAGGCTCCGTGCCCGAAGGACGAATTACCACGCGCCCCTTCCCCTCAAGTTCATCACGAATATCATCGACGAGTGCGTCCAGGGATTCCTGCGCGGGCTTTGGCTTGTTGCCCAGCGGCACCTTCTGATGGCTTTCGGGCATCTCCTGGTAGGCATGGGCCAAAGTCGCCAGGGGTTGTTCCTTGCGGACGATAATCGCCAAGACCTGCAGCGCCGCGATAATCGCATCGCTCGTGGTGTTGTGTTCGAGAATAATAATGTGCCCCGACGACTCCCCGCCAATGGTCAGTCCCTGTTCGCGCATGGCCTCAACCACATAACGGTCCCCTACCTGTGTGTGAACTACGGAGCCTCCCAAAGGTTCCAGCGCCTTCGCCAATCCCCCATTCGCCATAATCGTGGTCACGAGTGTCTTGCTCGGCAATTCGTCGCGCTCCAGGCGGTCCACACCCAGAACCGCGAGTAACGCATTGCCATCGAGCAAGCGCCCATTGCCATCGGCCATGACCAATCGGTCGCCATCGCCATCAAAAGCAATCCCAAGATCCGCACGCTCGCGAATGACCGTAGCGCGCATTTCTTCCGGGTGTACCGATCCCACGTTGGCATTGATGTTCTTACCGTCAGGACTATCGCTGAGGGCGATCACTTCCGCGCCCAGCTCTCGCAGGGTGTTCGGCCCCGCTTTATAGGTGGCGCCATTGGAGCAATCAACGACAATGCGCAGCCCGTCAAGGCGCATGCCCTTGGGAAAGGACGCCTTCACAAACTCGATATAACGCCCCACAGCGTCATCAATACGTCGAGCGACACCAATGTCGTCGCCGGTCGGACGAATCTCATCGACTTCACCGGTCTTGATAAGGCGCTCGATTTCATCTTCCACCTCATCCGCAATTTTGTAGCCATCCCTGCCAAACAGCTTGATGCCGTTGTCCGCGTAGTCGTTGTGGGATGCGGATATCATGATGGCCCCGTCGCAACGGAGGCTCCGCATGATGTAGGAGACGCCCGGCGTCGGCAACGGCCCCGTAAGGAGCACATTGATACCCACAGAACACAATCCTGCCGTGAGAGCATTTTCCAGCATATAACACGAGCGCCGGGTATCCTTGCCAATGAGAATCGTGTGACGGCCGTTTCCGTTCTGAAACAAGCGCCCGGCAGCCCGGCCCACCTTCAATGCCATCTCTGCGGTCATTGGGTGAATATTGGCTTTTCCCCGGATCCCGTCCGTACCGAACAAGCGGTTTCCCATGTTACTTCCCTTTCGTATATGGAGCGTTTGTGGTACAACGCTCTCCATGTTAACCTCTATCGTGCCGAAGTATGCCGGCGGGTGCCACCTACACGCGCAGGGACGAAGGAGCGGAGCTTGTGGGTGCAGGTGGCACCCTGTCGTATCCTTTTTTTCTGCGGTGAAGAAAAACGTGGCCCCGACATGAGGCCGAAGCAAAACCTATTTCTGCCCATGCAGTATAGCTTCGGTCATACGAACGACGCGACCCATGGCGCAAACATCATGTACCCGGACGCAGTGAGCGCCCTTCATCACAGAAACGGCGACAGTGGCCGCCGTGCCTTCGGAACGGTCATCCACTTTTGCGTCCAGGACCGTGCCAATGGTCGATTTATTTGACGTGCCAATGAGCACGGGCAGTCCGAACTGTCGAAACGCATCCAATTCACGCAACACGGTTAGATTATGCGCCACCGACTTGCCAAATCCAAAACCGGGATCGATCCAGAGTTGCTCCCGTGCAATACCCGCAACTTCCGCAGCGGCGATCCGCTCCTCAAAGAAACGCAGTATCTCGGACACAACATCGCCATAACGGGGTGCCGCCTGCATGGTTCTGGGCGTTCCCTGCATGTGCATGAGCACACAAGGGCAACCCGCCTCTGCGACAACTTCGGCCATCCTTGGGTCATGACGTAAGGCGCTGATATCGTTAAGCATCGTTGCCCCTTCTGCCAGGGCTCGCCGGGCCGTCACTGCGTGGCAGGTATCAACGGAAAGGGGTACTGAGCATTCCCGCAGTTGCGCCAATACAGGAAGAAGCCGCTGTAATTCCGTCTCACAATCCACCGGCACCGCACCCGGTCGGGATGATTCCGCGCCCAGATCAAGGAGGTGGGCTCCATCGCGTACCAGCGCCAGGGCATGGGCACACGCGGCTTGGGCCGTTGGCAACTGGCCACCATCGAAAAATGAATCGGGTGTGAGATTGACCACGCCCATGAGCAGCGTGTGTTTCCGATTCACCACCGGTGTCGCATACCACGGCGCATAGCGATCCGTCGTGTCGTTTGTCATGGGTGTAATGCCCACCTTAGCTATTGGTGTGCTCAGAGTCCACAAAGGAATCGTCAAGGGTGCCACCCTCACACGCAGCCGGTTCCCGGCTAAGTTTGCGGGTGCGGACTCGCGAAGCGCTCTGTGTCATCACTGGATTTGGAACGTGTTCCGACAACGCATACAGTCTCTTCTTCAGTATTAAGTCTACTCTGGTGGCCTACACCCGCAAGCTCCCCCGCTTCGCTCCTCCGCATGAGGGTGGCACCCGTAGGTTATCTTTCTAAGAGGGTTCACACAACACGTTATCATTGCAGGTATCAATGAGTCTCACGTCAGCCGAGAGAATAAAAAACGCCAACCATTGAGAGAAAGCGGCGTAACAAACGCCGTCCGGGACGCGCTCGCCTTACACCGTGTCAGGCACAATATCACCAGGGGGCACGGGATCTGTCGAATCCCCGCCGTCGGAGTCAGCCTCGGCGGAGTTGTCCCCGTCCTCATCTTCCTTCGGTGTCTCCTCGGTAATCTCCGCAGCCTTAGCAGGTTCGGGGTCCGGCGGAATCAAGTCTTCGCCACCGACACGGCGGATGAGCTCATTAACTTCTTTGGCATTCATGGTCTCTCGCTCACAGAGTTCTTCGCCAAGGGCCTTCAAAACATCAAGGTGCTTTTCCAAAAGGTTCTTTGCATCGCGATAGGCCTCTTCCAGATAACGGTGAACTTCCCGATCAACGGCAGCGGCTGTCTCCTCGCTGTGGTCGCGGGTCTTGTTAAAATCCCGCCCCAGAAAGACCTCGTCACCTCCGCCAAAGGCAATGGGACCCAATTCACTCATGCCCCATTCGCAAACCATGCTGTGCGCGCGCTGGGTTGCCGCTTTCAGATCGCTGGAAGCCCCGCTGTTAAATTCGCCATAGATCAATTCTTCGGCGGCCCGCCCGCCCATGGTCACGCGCATATTGGCGAGGCACCACTTTCTGGACGCACAAAACCGGTCCTCCTCCGGCAGGTAACTGGTCACGCCCAATGCGGGTCCACGGGGAATAACCGTTACCTTATGCATGGGATCGGCATCGGGCAGCAGTTGGCAGAGGAGGGCATGGCCCGCCTCATGATAGGCCGTGGCGAGCTTTTGCTCCGCCGTCATCACCAGACTGTTCCTCGCCGGCCCCATCATCACGCGGTCCTTCGCGTCCTCAAAATCAATCATGCCCACGTCGTCCTGATCCCGGCGGGCAGCGAGAAGGGCCGCTTCATTAACCATATTGGCCAAATCCGCCCCGGAAAAGCCAGGCGTTCCCCGGGCTAGAACCTTGGTATCCACTTCCGGCGCCGTGGGAACTTCCCGGCCCTTGATGTGTATTTTAAGAATCGCTTGCCGACCCTTGATGTCGGGATTCGCCACCACCACCTGGCGATCAAAGCGACCGGGGCGAAGCAAGGCGTGATCCAGCACATCGGGCCGGTTCGTTGCGGCAATCAGGATAACCCCGTCGTTGGTGTTGAAGCCGTCCATCTCCACGAGCAACTGATTCAGCGTCTGTTCCCGTTCATCGTGGCCGCCGCCCAGGCCCGCGCCACGCTGACGGCCCACGGCGTCGATTTCGTCGATAAAGATAATGCAGGGCGCGTGTTTGTGGCCCTGTTGAAAGAGATCCCGCACCCGACTCGCGCCGACACCCACGAACATTTCCACAAAATCAGAGCCGCTTATGCTGAAAAAGGGTACGCTGGCTTCACCCGCCACGGCCCGCGCCAACAGGGTCTTGCCCGATCCAGGAGGCCCCGTGAGCAAGACGCCCCGGGGGATCTTGCCGCCCAAACGGGTGAATTTTTTGGGTTCCTTGAGAAACTCAATGATTTCGTGAAGCTCTTCCTTGGCCTCGTCCACACCAGCCACATCGTCGAAAGTAGCGGTTTTGTCACCTTGGCCCGCCATCTTGGCGCGGCTCTTGCCAAAGGACATGGCCTTGTTGTTGCCGCCTTGCATCTGGCGAATCATGAAAAACCAGAAGGCGCCCACAATAACGACCAGAATAAAAATCTGGAAGAGCATCTGGCCGATGAACGTGTTCGGTCGCTCAAGCTTAACCTTAACCCCGTTGGCCAACAACGCCGCTCGCCATTCGTCTTTAAATTCGAAGACGGTGACCGTCATTTCCTTTTGTTTGCCCTCACCAACAGGTTCCTTGAACTTCACATGGACGTTCTGGGAAGTTTCATCCACTATCGTAACCTTGACGGGGGTCTCGATATTATTGTTTTGGATCTGCTGGACGAAGTCGCTTTCGTCCGTAAGCGTGGGTTTGGTGTTCATCTGGGAGAATTGGGTCAATACCAAGACGATTATAATCGCCATGACGACCCAGAGAGATACTTGTTTGAATACACCATTCATGAGTAAGCAAGGTACCTTATATTGGTCACGGGACTCTTTGGGTGTGGTGTGCTGCGAAAGCGAAGATGCCCGCGTCGGCAAAATCTGGCGATCACGCCGCCAGAGGCCACCCATTTACAGCTCCATACGCGAAGCCAGCTATGATCATACCACAGGAAAACCATGCATACAATCTCACGAGGGATGCCTCTTTTGCGTCCCGGCCATACGACGCGGTATGATAGCGACGGGTGAGGCACCTGGCCCGCCTCGCGCCAACCTTCCTGAAGTGGCCGGGCCACAACCAAGACTTATTTGTCCTTGGCATCCGTCGCCGAGGACTTTCTTGTTTTTTGTAGCGGCTTTTCCAGATTGAGGCACTAGCGTGCCCCCGATTGTATTATGACTAAAACAAAGCTCGACAATCCCCGTGCATCTGCCCCAGAATCGCGTTCCGTGCTGAAAATCGTATTCGTCACGCTATTTCTGGACCTTATCGGGTTTTCTATCATTTTCCCGCTCTTTCCAGACATGCTGGAGTACTATAGCCTCCAGGAGCCTCAATCCGGCTTCTTTGCCGCCTTTTTCAGCACCTTGCAGTCCCTAACACACCTGCTTGGCATGGAGGAAAATCGCTGGGGAATCATGGTCCTCTTCGGCGGGCTTCTGGGATCCTTGTACTCCCTGTTACAGTTTATTGGCACGCCCATCTATGGCGCGGTTTCTGATCGTATCGGGCGAAAGCCCGTACTTCTATTCTCTCTGGTTGGCATCCTGGTGTCATACATCCTGTGGTTTTTTGCCCATGATTTCGGTCTGCTGGTCGCGGCACGACTCCTGGGTGGCATCATGAGCGCGAACATCAGCACGGCAACCGCTATCGTCGCCGATGTTACGCCCGCCAAAGAGCGCTCCAAGGGCATGGCTATCGTAGGAATCGCCTTTGGCCTTGGATTTATTCTCGGACCGGCCCTGGGCGGCCTGACCTCCATGATCGACCTTTCGGCCCAGTTTCCCGGCTTAGCCGACTACGGCGTTAATCCCTTTTCCATGCCCGCCGCCGTTGCCATGGTGCTTACCGTGTTCAATCTGGCCTATGTTGCCCTCAAACTGCCGGAAACGCGGGTGCCCAGCGCCAGGAGCCACAGCCACCGGAGCATCAATCCCCTCACGCTGCTCCGCACGGAGCACTACCCCGGCGTCACCCGGACTAACCTCACCTATTTCCTCTTTCTACTGGCCTTCTCCGGCATGGAGTTCACCCTGACCTTCCTCGCCCATGAACGCCTGGGCTATGGACCGGGCCTCAATGCGCTCATGTTTCTTTTCGTCGGATTTGTCCTGGCCGCCATTCAGGGAGGTTACGTCCGAAGAAAATCCGATGTAATTGGTCCCCGGCGCATGACCCTACACGGTCTTGCCATGGTTATACCCGCGCTCATTATCGTGGGACTCGCCGGCTACTGGCGCAGTTCGCCCGTGCTTTATGTGGGCTTGTTTCTGCTGGCCGCCGGTTCCGCCCAAGCCACCCCATGTCTCACAGCCCTTGTCAGTCTCTATACACCCGAAGACGATCAGGGCCGCGTGCTGGGGATATTTCGTTCCCTTGGCGCCCTCGCCCGGGCCATCGGCCCCCTCTTCGCAGCGATCCTCTATTGGTCGATCGGTTCCACCATCACCTACCTGTTGGGCGGTCTGTTCCTCGTTGTCCCCCTGATCATGGCGACACGCTTGCCCGAAAGCGACGGAACGAAACATATCTCATAGCTTCAATCGTGCGAAGCCTTTTAGTCCAAGTTCGTTCTGATCGAGCCGTGTAATTCGCGGGGCATATTGGATGGCTCTCCCTCAACAAAGGAGTAACCCATGAATTGGCTGCCCGTACTCATAAGCCTCTCCCAACTGATGACGACCAGTGCTCCATCGCTGGACGAATCACCCGCCACCGCCCAGGAATGGGGCTATCGGCCCGCCCAAGGCAGCATCGCTACGACCACGCCGCCCGCCTTCGTGTGGCGGCCCGTAAAAGCGGCGCACCACTACGCTCTGGAAATCGCACGCGACGATGCCTTCAACGACGGTGTACACACCTGGTCCGCTCTCCCCTGGTCCTCCTTTGCGTCCGATACCGTGCTGGAACCGGGGCCGTGGTTCTGGCGCTACGCGGCGATTGACGGGGACGGGGCACGTAGTGATTGGAGCCAGGTGCGGCGTTTTGAAGTGGCCGCCGATGCCCGGAAATTCCCCAAGCCGACCATGGCGGACCTTGTAGAACGTATTCCCGCAGGACATCCCCGGTTGTTCATACGCCCCGAAGAGGTGGGCGATTTGCGCCGGGCAATCGCCGGGCGCTTGGAGACCCCAGGGAAAAATTTGCTTGCCCAGGCCGACAAGCTGCTGGCATCGCCGCCGGACACCACCGAGCCGCCCAAGTACCCCAAAGGCACCGTTCGTGGGAGCAAGGAATGGAAGGCCATTTGGTGGGGCAATCGGCGGCGGGCCGTGGCCGTGACGAATGGCGCGGCGACCTTGGCCTTTGCCTATCAACTTACGGGTGATGTGACGTATGGGGATGGAGCGAAGAACCTGCTGCTGGCTTTTTGCGCGTGGGATCCCCAGGGTGCTACGGGCTACGAATACAACGACGAAGCGGGCATGCCCCTGCTCTACTTTCCGTCTCGCGCCTATACGTGGGCCCATGACCGGTTTTCCGAGGAAGAGCGGAAGCAGGTCATCGACATCATGACGATTCGTGGGGGCGACTGCTTTCGCCATCTGCGCAGGCGCACCCATCTCTGGCGGCCCTATGCCAGCCATTCCAACCGGGCGTGGCATTTTCTGGGGGAGGTAGCCATTGCCTTCCAAGGCGAGATTCCCGAGGCCGAGCGCTGGCTCGACTACGCCATGACCATATTCTACACAGCGTACCCCGTTTGGGGCGGCGAAGAGGGTGGTTGGCACGAGGGCCTCGCCTATTGGTCCAGTTACATGGGCCGTTTCATGTACTGGGTATTCGCGTCCCAGGCCGCTTTTGACATCGATTCCTTCGACAAACCTTTTTTCGCCGCGACCGGCTACTACGGAATGTACACCATGCCGCCGGGAACCAAGACAGGTTCCTGGGGCGATCAAGCGCAGAACCTGAGCTCCCGAAGTATCGCCAACCTGATGCAGACCTTTGCGTCGGGTGCGCAGAACGGCCATTGGAAGTGGTATGCCGAGAAAAGCGGAGCGGGTACGCCCGGTGGCTACATGGGCATCATCCAAACCTTTCGCGGGGGCGGCGTGGCCGTAACGCCCCCCGAAGCCCTGCCCTCGTCCCGGGTCTTTTCCGGTGTGGGCCTGGCCGTATTGAACACCGACCTCCTGGACGGTGTGAAAAACATCCAGGTCCAGTTCAAGAGCAGTCCCTTCGGACGGCAGAGCCACGGCTATAACGCCAACAACGCCTTCCTGCTCTCCATGGACGGTGAACGGGTCTTCCGAAAGACCGGAAAGCGCGATGTCTATGGCAGCCCCCACCACATAAAATGGATGTGGGAAAGCAAGTCGGACAACGCCATTCTGGTCAATGGGAAGGGCCAGGCACCCCATGCCGTATCGGCCACGGGCCGGATTAGCCACTTCCAGACCTCCGATACCCTCGATATTGTGGTGGGCGAGGCGGGCGCTTCCTATGAAAACCTCGACCGCTGGACCCGGCGCATTTTCTTTCTCAAACCCCATGCCGTGGTAATTCACGATATCCTGGAAGCGCCCGAAGCATCAGACTTCCAGTGGTTGCTCCACGCTACGGGCACGTTTGCGATTGACGGGCAGGGGGCCTATTGGAAAGGAAAAGCGGGCACGGTCGATGTGGAGTTTCTCTACCCAACGAAGTTGGCAATCAGTCAGACCAAAGAGTACGACACGCCGCCCCATGACTGGGCAAACTTCGACCTGGACGAGGTGCATCTCACCGCCGCGACCACGGAAAAGAATATGGCTCAGGAATTCATCACGCTATTGGGCTTTAACGATGCGGAGGTGTCAGTTAAACACGAACGCAAGGGCGATCAGACTACCCTGGCCATAGGTCTACCCGACCGCGCCGTGGCCCTCAAAATCAGCCCAGACAAATTTGAGGTGCGGGAATAGTTGTGGCGGGGGGGCGTGACAACGGACAAACAGGGGAGCGTTGCCCACAACCCGAAACCACAACCCGAAAGCAAAGGCCGTCATCCCCACATGCTGGGGCCCCACTTTCGTAAAAATGATATCGGCTTAGCTTATTTTTTGGCTCTTCGTCAATTTGTGGGAATCGTTTCTATAGATCCAGAGAGAGAAACTGGACAGCACCTTTTAGCCCGCGTAGCGGGTGACAGATTAAAGCCTGGGGTGAAGCGAGGTACGAGCGTAGCCCCAGGACCAATGTTGTGCCTGAATCCCAAGCCCGCGAAGCGGGTGGCGGAAACCCATCAGTCCCACAGATACCGTTCATGACGGCCCCGACAAAAGTCTAATTCTCAAGAACCCGGTGTTGCTGCATAACGACTTACGGGCACCAAACATGCCGATTATCGACTTTTGTCGGGACCGTCGTTCATCGTATTCAACGCTATGCTTTTCAAGCAGCCCGATGAATTCGACTTGAAACGTCATCTCCTTGTGATGTTCCTCTTGCTTGAGAATGTATCATCAATCCATTTTTGGCGGCCCTTGGTTGAAAACACCATGTGGTAGATGAGATTGCAATTCGATGAACCCATTTGGCAACTCCTCTTGTGTGCCGTGTTTTACCAGGCCAACCCGATTGTCCGTCACCCGCTGCGCGGGTTCTTTTTCGTTATTGCTATTCGCTTCCTGGGGCTCCGCTCGTACCTCGCTACACCCCAGGCTTTAGTCCGACATCCGCTTCGCGGACTATGATTCGTAAGTGTTCACCGCCTACCTCAGAACCTCGAATAGGCGGTGAACGCTTACCCGTTTTTTTGATGCGGGAGGCAACTTCCTGAAAATCACTACCCTAGAAACGATAGCCAATGCCGATGCCGAGCGTGTTTGCACCAGAATTCCGGCGGCCCAAGCTGCCATTAGAAATGTGCTGGTAGTGGGCCTGTATGTGCCAATCAGATTTGAACTGATAGCCCACGCCGAACGTGCTCAGGAAATTCAGGTTGGAACTATTGCCCGCGAATTTATTGCCGTGGACAAAGGCGACCACGCCTATCTCCCCATACCATCCGCGATACGCATCCTTCACTTGATAAATGCGGCCCACGGGCCCCAGACCGGCACCCCACACCGTGTCATTGTTTTCACGCCTATCGTGAAACAAATTACGCAGGATACGGTAGTCTTCATCCTCGCCGTCCTGGGTGTAGACGAACAAGGGCATCAAGCGCAGACCCAGTGTTATGCGCGAGGAAGCGGGCACTTCATAATCGACAAACCCGGTGAGGCCGTAGTCCCCGGAGCGGTCACGGCTTCCTTGATACACACCAAAATCATTGTTAATTTCGAGGCGCCACATGCCTTCGTCCAACTGCAAACCGGCATGGACAGGCGCGCACAGCACGCTTACTCCGAAGGCGGCAAAAAAAACAAACGATCTCAAACTCTGCTCCGCCATTCGCAGATTACTCCTTGCGCCCGGCTCCCCGGGACTCATTGCGCCCACGACATTTACCCACGCCATGGACCTCCTGCTGCCAACATATTACAGGCTATATCGCCGTGACAAAGTAAGCCAATACCCCGTCATTAAAGTATGCACGCTGAATATCGACATAAAAAGACCCGCGCAAGAAATACGTGCGGCCCACCAGACGATTATCAACGAAAAAGCCTTGGTTTCGCAACTGTATCGTGCATGGCTCTGGATGCAAGACCTCGATATCAACCTTGGTCTCGTTGAGGGATATGTGCCGCCGAATTCGAGCAACTTCGTGGCCGTCGCGGGTCGCTTTGAGCAGGGAAGGCAGATTCAGGCCAAATCGAAAGCTCTTGCCATGCGCGACGGTATCCACACGCAACTCGGATTGGCTGGGGAGGCCAATGATAGTCCATGAATCATGGCTCGAAGCAACCTTTACCTCGTAGCCACTTGTATTACGATTGTCGCTAAGACTGAAGTGTGTTCCTCGCGTGTGCGATGGATGATGGAGGAGGATATGGTCTTCGAAGGGATCGGGAAGGTCGTGGGCGGATTCCCGGGCATCGGGAACACCGTGGGCGGCGGCCAAGGCCTTGCGACGACGCAACTCATTTAGAAATGCGCGGATCGTAAACACGATCAGGCCAAAGAAAATCAGCGCAATCAGGGAAATACCCCCTACCTTCAGCCACCAAGGCCGTTCCAGATAGTAGCCGATGGCGATGGCACCCAACGCCTCTACGAGGCATACGACATAGGCCACAATCAGGCCCAGTGTGAGCGGATGGTTCACTCGGGGGAGGGTGTGGTAGCACACCGCCCGCTCGTAATCGGAGAGGTGCTCGTCTGCCTTTGTGTGTACGGCCATCCCTGCCTTCCTGTGTTCTGCGCGCAGGTTACTGAAGCGCGGCAATATCCGCCACTATATCACGCGCCGCAGTTTCAAGGCAGGTCGAAAGCGCCTTGACCACGCTGCCTGCGGATCCACCTTTCACCAGGAGAGTTACCTCATAGGTTTTCGCGATTTCCGGGGTGGCGTACTGGCTCACATCCTGTTTGCGGATTTCCAGAGCCAACTTCACGTGCGCCACGTTGCCCGATTCCATGTCAACTTGTTCAAAGGCCTGCAGCGCGCCCGATAGCACGTAGGTTTGGCGGGCCGTATCCACGGGGCCGAACTCGGAGGCCAGCTTTTCCCGCAAAAGTTCGTCGAGGCTTGCGGCCCATTGGGCGGCCGCGTAATATTCGATCTCTGTGGGACTCTTCTTGATGAGAATTCGTTTGTTGTGGAGTGACTCGGCAATGCGAAGACGACCCACGGCAATATTCACCGGACTTCCCGCCGCTTCGGAGGGGGCCATGTCCAGCGTAAACAAATTGGAGCTGGGGGATGTAGCGCAACCTGCGGCCAAGCCTGCCAACAAGACGATAGTGATGAGTTTCTTCATGATCTCTCCTATTCGGGAATACACGCGGCTGACCGCATTGCAGCAGTCCGAATCGTGATTACTTCCGGCCCGTTTCCGGTCGGCCAAAGAGCACCGACTGGGGTTGGGATTTCAAGTCATCCAGTAATACATTGAGGGCTTGGACCGTATGGCCCAAATCGCCGATGAGATCCTCAATGGCCGGGCGATTCTGGTGAAGCAACTCTTCCGCCTCCACGCTCAAACCCTTCACGCTCTCCAACGTACCGCCAAGATCCTCCAGTATTTTGTCGAGGTCTTCATTTACCGTGGTCGTTATGCCGTCTACGTTGGCAATGATGCTGTCGATATTTTCCTGATTGCCGTTGATGGTCTTGGAAACACCCGTCATCACCTCCGTGGCCGCGTCCTGCATGGGCGGCACTTTTGTCAGGATTTCATCAATCTGCGGCTTGAAGTCGTTCAGCATGCCATCCGCGCTGCTGAGCATACCGCTCACATCGCCTGTGATGTCGGCGACACTGGTAAACTCCTCACCCCCGGC
>JAJRPE010000618.1 GCA_024280935.1 Candidatus Hydrogenedentota bacterium | reverse complement strand
TTCCGCCCCGCGTCACGCGGAAATCGCCGTCTGCACGCCCCACGGGATCCGTCTGCGTGCTCGCATCATAGGGACCATACCAGTCTTCACACCACTCTTCCACGTTTCCGTGCATGTCATGGAGTCCCCAGACATTGGGTGGTGCTTTACTTACCGCCAGCGACACGATTTGCGCTGCGTAGTCGGCGGCAAAATTCTCCACCCGAAAGGGGTCGGGGTACCAGCTTTGCACCTGATTTTTGTGGTAGGCCTTGGGCAACGTATCGCCCGTGTTGAAGGAGGTCGTCGTGTCGGCACGGCAGGCGTATTCCCATTCTGCCTCGGTGGGCAGCCGGTAAGGCAGGCCCTCCTCTTCACTCAGCCAGGTGCAATAGGCCTGGGCTTCCTCCCAGGAGACGAAGACCACCGCCTCATCATCGGCGGTAGAAAACCCCAGTTTTCCTCGTAAGACTTTGTGACTGGGGTCGAAGCGTTCGTATTGGACATTGCTTACTTCGGTGGCACCGAGATAAAAGGATTGGCTGATGCGCACTTCATGTTGTGGATGCTCATCGAAGTCGCCCGATCTGCGGTTGGCCTGGTTCTCCGTGAGGGCCACGGGAAGGGGGGCGCTGCTGCTGCCCATAAGGAAGTGACCCCGCTCAATGCGCAGCATGTTCATCCCCACGCTGTTGGAATAGGATGCGCTGTTCGCAGTGCCCGAATCATGTTGTGCTGCAAGTAGCAACAGGGTGGTCACGAAGAAAACCGACATTTGCATTCCTCCCGAAATTACACATTTAATCGTCCGTCATTGTAGGGGAAGCCCAGCGAGGGGAACAAGAAGAGGGTTGGAAAGAGACGAAAGGGACTAGAGAGACAGTAGGGACGGAGTTTGTAAATGGCGCAGACCTCTTTCGAATACCTTGTATCGGTTTGCGTGCGGCTCTTGCAAGAGCGTTTCCAGCGTTCGGACTAATTGCATGGTCTCTTCCGTCCCTGCGGTCCCTTGTGTCCCTGAATCTGTCGGGCACCGCTTTACCGCACCGGTAACACCAACACACTCGGGTGCGCTACACTCAGATGCACTGTGTTCGTGGCCTTGCGCAGCTCATCGCCAGGGAAATCCTCGCCGGTGTTGGGGTTGACCTCAAAGCGCGGGTAATTGCTGCTGGAAATATTCAGGCCGATGCGGTGGCCCTTGTCGAATATCCACGCGGCGCTCCAGAGGTCGATTTCCAAGGCCACAATCTGCTCGGAACTTTCCAGCAGGGGAGCCGCCTCCGTGAAACCGTTGCGTGTCTTGACGCGGCGAATACCATCGATGATGCTCAACTGCCGTCCGTCGCCTTCGGGATAAATGTCGAGGAGCATGGCCGTAAAGTCTGTGTCGGGGGCGTCGGTGCTGATGCTGAGGCGCACCGTAATTCGTCCCGTTATTTCCAGGGGGGCTTCCAGGGTTGGCGTCATGAAATGGAGGATGTCATCGCGGCCTTCCCCGTTCTTTCGTTGGTCCAGGGACCCCGAGGGCATGAAAAGGTTGGCACCCCCATGGGTTGCCACCGGATTGGCCGGGTCAAAGACAAAACGTTGCATCGCCTCGGTCGTCTTGGGGGCCGGGTGTGACAGATCACCGCCCTGACGCAGGTAAAACGTAGTGGCCGTGGTGGAGTAGGGCGGCCACGTATCGGCGCTGCGCCATTCGTTGCCCGGCGCGCCTTCTGTGTCCGCGCCCATGACGTAATACTGCACCTTTGGGATGCCGTTGAGTGCCGCTTCGTCGCCCTGGAGGTAGTGGCGGAAAATCTTGTTCCGCAACGGGGTTACTTTCAGGTCAAAGCGATTCTTGTTGAAGGTGTAGTCATCTTCCACGTCAGGGCCATGGCAACTCCATTTCAGGAGGAGGTAGTTCTTTCCGCTGGTTGCGCTTTGCCCTTCGCGGGCGAGAAATCCATCAATCGTGCCCTGTTGAAAAATATCGAACCAGCCATTCTCGAACAGGGCCGGGGCGCTTATATCCGATGTCTTGGCGAGGCTGTCAAAATGTTCCCAGTAATCGTCATAGCGCGGGTGGCTCTTGTAAATATCAATGACATGGGGCTGTTTGATGGCCGTGAGCCAGCGTTCCACCAGATTTTTTCTCAGGACACCCCCCTGATAGGCCATGTGGTGGTACAGGTTGGCCGGGGAGGAGTTTATGTGCTGTAGTCGAATGCCGTCCGTCGATGGGGCCAGGAGCGTCTGCGTAATGGCCAGCGCCGAACCACCGTGACTTCCAATTGTGCCGTTGCACCACGTTTGGGCCTTGACCCAGGCCACCGTATCCGCGCCATCGGCGAGACCTTCGCGCCAGCCTTCGGCGTAAAACACATGGGCCTCCCCTTCACTGTCGCCCATGCCCCGCACATCTTGAATGACCACCGCGTAGCCCTGCTTCAAGCATTCGTCTGCTGCTTGGGCCAAACGGCCATAGGTGCTCCGCATCAGGATCACGGGCCAGGGGCCATCGCCCGTGGGCAGGTGTACGTCGGTGGCGAGCTTCGTCCCGTCGCCCATGGGCACCATGGTGAGCGTGGGTTCCGCCACGGCGGCGAAAGCCGATGCCAGGACGAATAGAAGCCCCCAATAGATGCTGCGGCGCATGAATGTACTCCATTGAGAAGGTGTATGGAAAGGTGACATAGGTCACCACGGGGACGATATGAAGGTACGATGCTTTGTCTGGGCCGTTGGTCGAAATACCTGCCAACTGCGGTAGCGAGAACGAATCTCTATAGAACCGTTACCGCTATGTCGTATGAGCAAGCGCCCCGAAGGGGCAAAACAGGTTAGCCCAGGGCAACGCCCTGGGTTTTGGATTGCCATAACACATCAAGCCCTGAAAGGGCGGCACAGGCGGCTATGGAATGCCAATGCCGACCCCGTGAATGCTTACGAAATTAACGTGGCAGGGGCATGGCCTGCCTTGCTTTCGTTCTTCGACGGCGTGTCGGATTTTGGGGCGGGTGCCGCAGTTTTCGGGGGCGCGTCCGGCACCGATACTTCGGTCGTTTTCGGAGACGGGGCGGCTTTGGGTTGCGCCGGGTTGACGGCCTTTTCTGCTGGAGGCTCCAGTGAAACGTCAGGTATGAGGGCGCTACGGTCCATCTGGGAAAGTACAACACCAAGAACCAGCGTGGTGCCCAGCAATAGGGCACCCAAGCCCAATTGCCTGGTCAGGCCACGACGTGTCCCCCCAGACGACAGGGGAGAGGTGTTGATGCTCCGGGCGAGCATAAAGGTGCCGAACCACAAGACGAAGAGAAATCCCGAGACACCGATACCGGCCATGACGAGAGTGACCCCCGAACCCGAGCTTGTCTCGGGTTGCGCGAGGTTCCGTGCGCTTTCTGGCTGGACCCCAGGTGGCATGGGGGGGAGGACCGGTTCGCGGTCCATCTGGAAAAACACCACGCCGAATATGAGCGTGAGGCCCAGCAGAAAGATGCCATAGCCTAGTTGGCCCGCCACCTTGCGGCGCCCCTCACGTGCGTTTTCCAAGGTGGTGTTGAAGAATCGGTTGAGCAGAAAGGAACCCAGCCACAAAGCGAAGGCAATTCCGAAGACAACGATTCCGGTGAGTACGAGATAGGCCAACATGATACAAGCCCTCCAGTCGTGTTGCTGTGCGGTAAACCAAGTACGGTTACCATAGCGCCAAAGCGCTTCTCCTGTCCAGTGCCTTGGTACGGGATGTCTTGGTGCGGGAAAACCCGCTTGCCTATTTCTTGGATTGTAGTTACAATGTAGTTACGGTGCTCTTCGATTTACGTGGGATGTCAGCAAAGCCCGATCAAACTTGGCGAAACATGGGATCTCGTTTGAGGTAAGCATTCATGACTTGTGGTGCCTTGCTCCTTAAAAAACAACCTGCGGGTGCCACGGGTAGGCCTCTCAGGGCTTACCCGTGTCGTTTCTGTCGCTAAGGAAGCTGACCAGATTAGTATTGCCAGGTTGGCAGTGACACTCGAAAAAACACAAGTTCATTTTTCTCCAACGGACGACCACGGGCATTGGCAATTCGGCCTGAAAGGCCCCAACAGGTTAGCCCAGGGCGTTGCTCCATAAGCACTAAGATAAGAATTAACTCTAGGCATGCCTTCTGATACCCTTGTATTCAAGAGTTTCTGAGCGATTCTACTGCAAAAGGGTCTCAAAATATCAATTGATTCGGCGCTGGATATTTCAAAGGACTTTGAATATTTGCTGGGATTTCTTCCCGCAGGATGGCAGGGGCAAGCCAAAAAGCTTGGCGCCCTTCGTCGATGTCGCAAAATACCCAATGCAGAAACTCTTTTGCAAGTGCTTCTTATTCATCTTGCTGAGGGATGCTCGCTTCGCGAGACCTCTGTTCGTGCGCACGAGGGCGGCCTCATTGATCTTAGCGATGTGGCGATTCTGGATCGCCTGAAGTTGTCGGGCGAGTGGTTTCGCTGGATGAATACAGAACTCATGCAGACTTGGGTGGCGCGACAGCCAACGACGGTGTTTGGTGAGCAATGGAATATCAGGATTGTGGATGGCACTCGCATTAAGGAGCCCGGCCAACAGGTTCTTCATGGTGCATCCATTATTCCATCGGCCTTCCGTCGCTGAAATGCGACGAATTGCATGTTTGCGATCAGCATGGTCCAGGAGAGAGTATCAAGGTAAGCGTCCGGTGAAGTACATCTTCCTATTTTCGCTTCTTCTTGTCAAGCTATTCCTTTCAGCTTTGGAAAGGAGCGTGTTTATGTCGAGCAAAAATAGGGTTCGGGGGCGTAATCTAGCGACGGAGGCGTTGTGGCGG
>JAJRPE010000617.1 GCA_024280935.1 Candidatus Hydrogenedentota bacterium | reverse complement strand
GCATACACCCTTCTCTCGGGTAACAATGTGCCCATGGGATTTCTTGAAGATGAAACGTATGTGGAGGCGGAAGCGGAAATTCTGCCGGGTGATATTTTTTTCTTTTATTCTGATGGCATAACGGAGACCCGTGATCGCCATGCCTCCATGTTTGGCGTGGCCCGGCTGATTCAGTGTTTGCAGATCTATGGGAGTCTTGACGCCGATGAACTTACCCGGAAAGTAATACAGGCGGCAGTGTTTTTTTCTGGCTCTGAGACGCCCGAAGATGACCAGACCTGTGTTGCGGTAAAGATCGATTCGCTCCCGGAGTGCTGTGGTCCGGTGCGTTGTTTCGAGATCGCATCATCCACTTCGGCGCTGTCTGGCGCACGGGACATGCTTCGTGCTTACCTGGCCGATAATGAAGGCTTGTTTCATCGGGGCACGGAGATGAATAAGGTGGTCCTGGGTTTTGTGGAGGGATTGTCCAACGTGATGAAACACGCCCAGGGCGAGGGTGCCCCGATTAAGATTGAGTTCCGATCGATGCGAAACCGGCTTCACATCGCCATTTGCCATAGCGGTGCTCCGTTCTCACCCCGGCTGACCCATCTCCCGGATGCCGGGTCCCTCCGGGAGAGTGGATATGGACTCTACATTATGAACCGGAGCTTCGACCATATCGGCTATGATACACTCGGCGATGGTCGGCAGTGCATCACATTCGTCAAGTACTTTTCCGCCGAGACGGTGACGACTCCGGGGACATGAGCAAACGTGGCAACGGGCTTGAAAACCGTCGTGCCGCACTATAAAGTAACCCTCCAACTTGTATTTTTCCCGCAATGTGGTCTGCGCGGGTCCGTATAAAGGAGTCTTTCTATGTCAAAATCCGTCGCCCTTGCCGTGGTGGCCCACCCGGATGATATTGAATTCATGATGGCCGGAACGCTCATTTTGCTCGGGCGAGCGGGCTATAAGCTACATCTGATCAACCTGGCTTCCGGGTGCTGTGGCTCCATGGAAGAAGATCGGCAAAAGACAGCGTCCCGCCGCCTTGCCGAGGCCCAGGATGCGGCCCGCTCGATGGGTGCCAAGCTCCACGATCCCATCGGCGACGATTTGGAAATCTTCTATAGCAAAGAGCTGGTCACCCGTTTGGCGGCGGTCGTTCGGGTGGTGCGCCCAACAATTATGCTCGTGCCTTCTCCAGAGGATTATATGGAGGATCATATGAGCGCAAACCGTCTGGCAATTTCGGCGGCTTTTGTGCGCGGCATGCCGAATTTTCTGACAGCACCGCCACGCAATCCGACCTCCCAGGATGTAACCATTTATCATGCCTTGCCTTATGGACTCCGGGACGGTATGCGCCGCATTGTGCAACCAGGTCAGTATGTGGATATTACCTCGGTCTTGAGCGAGAAGCGAGAGGCGTTGGCGTGCCACCGGAGCCAGAAAGAGTGGCTGGATAAAACACAGGGGCTTGATTCCTATCTGGACACGATGGAGAACATGTCGGCGGAAGTGGGGCGCTGGAGTTCCGTGTACGAGCACGCTGAGGGGTGGCGCCGCCACTCTCACTTGGGATTTTGTTCGGAAAACGCGGACCCGCTCAGCAAGGCGCTGGGTGAAAAAATCCACGGCTCCGTGGCCTATGAACGTGATCTGGATCAGGGCATGCCAGAGCCGCCACGGCAGCATCGGCACTTCAGCTAGGAATCGGACTCCCAATCTCCGTGGCGCATGCGAAATAAGATGCGAGGGCGAGAATTAAATTTTCCTTTTCGGGCCTTCTATAGTATGCTCTAGGATTCGGAGTTATACCCCTACGGCGTAAGGATTGCGAAGTACCGAAACGGAGACCTATGTCGCGCATTATCTATCAATTCATGGCGCTGTGTGCCATCGCAGTCTGCTTGGGCGGCTGTCCTCTCCTGAATCCGCTGTTGGCGGCGCCGGAAAGCGCTTTTGAGGCCTCGCCCACTGCTGGGGAGGCCCCGCTCACTGTACTCTTCGTCGATGCCTCCGAGGCGGGCACCACCAACATCACCGAATGGCAGTGGGATTTCGGCGACGGCAGCACCTCCACAACCCGAAACCCGAGCCATATCTATGAGACCCCCGGACTCTATACCGTTTCACTGACCGTGACCACCAGCGTGGGAACCGAAACCGCGTTGAAGCGCGACTACATCAATGTCGAGCAGTTGCCGATGGCGGCGTTTTCCGCAGCCCCGGTTTTGGGAAACGCGCCCCTGACCGTGGAATTTGGTGATACATCTGATCCTGGTTCCTCGGAAATCATCGACTGGCAGTGGAACTTTGGCGATCGCACGCCGACCAGCGCGGAACAGAACCCGATCCATCTTTACGACGAGGCGGGCCTTTACACCGTGTCATTGACCGTGACCACGGCGGTGGGCAGCGACACCGTGGAGAAGGTGCAGTACATCAATGTGGCGGGCAACCCGGTGGCGGATTTCACGACCGACTTTGCGCCGGGAACCGCGCCGTTTACCGTGGCGTTCACCGATGCTTCCGATGCGGGTACCGCCGCCATCACGGGATGGATGTGGGATTTTGGTGACGAAGGCACGTCCACCGACCAGAATCCAAGCCACACGTACATCCTGCCGGGCCTTTACACGGTATCGCTGACCATCGTCTCCGAAGTAGGGGAGGACACGGTCGTCCGGGAGAATCTGATTACTGTGGAGGAAGGACCCACGGCGGTTTTTTCGGGCGACCCAGTTATGGGGGCCGCGCCCCTCTCCGTGATATTTACGGATGATTCCGCAGCGGGTTCCATGGTCATTTCCAAATGGCTATGGGATTTTGGCGACGGTGGCTTGCTCAGCACGCTACAGAATCCGACTCGGGTTTATGATGTGCCGGGTTTATATACGGTATGGCTTCGGGTGACCACGTCCGTGGGATCGCACACCCTGGAGCAGCCCGAATACATTACCGTGTTGCCGGGTGTTTCCTTTTCGGCAACTCAGACCACAGGGGCGGGCACGGTGACAACGCAGTTCATCGACCAGTCGCCGACGGGTGATTTCGAGATCACCGCCTGGGCCTGGGATTTTGGCGATGGAATGATGAGCGAAGAACGAAACCCGGAGCACACCTACGCCGAACCGGGCCTCTATGATGTGAGCCTGACGATTAGCACAAGCCTGGGTGATAGTACCGCAACGGAGGCGGGCTTCATTGTCGTGGCCCCCGCCACAGCCTTCAGCGCCGCCCCCACGAGCGGCCCTCCGCCCCTGGACGTTGCCTTTGCGGACGAAACCGCCGCTGGTTCTTTTGAGATTACGGCGTGGGCCTGGGACTTTGGCGATGGCAACGCCAGTGAGGAGCAGAGCCCCGCTCACACCTATGCCGCGCCCGGTATCTACTCGGTATCGCTGCAAACGACCACGGAGAATGGCACGACCACCGAAGAAAAAGCAGCCCTGATTCAGGTAGATCCTGTGGTGGCCATTGGTGCCGACAGCACTTCGGGCCAAGGCACATTGACGGTGAATTTTGATGACCAGACCGAGACCGGCAATCTTACTATCCTTTCCTGGTTCTGGGATTTTGGCGATGGGATGACTGGCACGGAGCAAAACCCAAGTCACAGCTATCAGGGCATAGGAACCTACACCGTGTCGCTGCGCGTGACCACGGCTCTGGGTGATACCACCGCAACGGAAACGGATCTTATCAAGGTCGGGCCGCTGGTGGATTTCAGCACGGACGTGCAGCAGGGCGCGGGTGCGCTCACCGTTGCCTTCACGGACCTTACGGTTTCGGGAACGTTGGTGATTGAGAAGTGGGCATGGGGGTTCGGCGACGGTGCCGTTAGTGACGAGCAAAACCCCAGCCACGACTATGCACCGGGGCAATACGCTGTGTCGCTGACGGTGACAACGAGCCAGGGCGAGACGGCGGCGACAAAAACCGACTTGATTCTCGTGGAGCCAATCGTGGATATCGACTTCGTGCAATCGACGGGACCCGCCCCCTTTGAGGCCTTTCTTCTGGACGTAACCGATCCCGGCACCTTGGAGATAACAGCGTGGGACTGGAAGCTCGGCGACGGCACAACGAGCGCAGAACAAAACCCGGTTCACATCTATGAGAACCCGGGAACGTACACCGTTTCGCTGACCATCATCACCAGTGGCGGAACCTTCTCCGTGACGGAAGCAGATTTCATCACGGCCCAGCGTGGTCCGACCGCCATATTCTCCGAATCCATTGCGCGGGGTGGGGATGCGGCCGATCCGGTCACGGTGTCATTCACGAATATGTCAACGGCGGGCGACTCGCCCATTCTGAACCAGACCTGGGACTTTGGCGAGTCCGCAATCTTCACAGAGGAAGATGCGGCGCTGGAAAACCCGACGGTAATATATCCGGGCACCGCCTTTGACACGACTCCGCAGAATGTTTCCCTCACGGTACGCACCTTTATCGCCGAGGATATCCTGTTAAAGGAGAACCTGTTCAACGCGCCAGTCAGTAAGAACCGGGTGGGCGAAGATTCCTTGTGGATGACCGAGTTTCATGCCGTAGCGACGAATACTTTGGGCGATGTTTGGGCAGCAGGGACCTTAGCCGGGGAGAAGCGTGGAGAGACCGATACAGTACTCGTTCGCATGAGTTCCGCCGGGAAACAGCGTTGGGGGCTGGCCTTGGAATCAGATGCGTCGCTGAGCATTGCGGGGCTTTGCGTTGCTCCCGACGGGACGCTTGTGGTTGCGGGCACGCTCCAGGCTTCGAAAAAAGCGGTCGTATACCTGGCCTCCTTCGATGGGGCGGGCGAGCAGCAATGGGAAAGGTTGGTCCATGGCACAGCACCGCTTTATAGTGCGGGGATCACGTTGGGTGCCGAAGACGAGTTTGTGCTTGCTGGGTACACCGGTGAAAAAGCCAGCGACACCTGCTTGTTTTTAATTCGCGGTGATTTGATGGGTGACTTCGCTACGCTCCGGGAAACCGATCATCCATTGGCACCGGGCTTGATTTCCATAGCTTCGGTCGACGCGACAATGCTCCTCTTGGGCGCACCGGAAGGCGGCGTGTGGCGGGTGCGTTCCGGAGCCAACAAGATCGCCGTAGCGCCCTGGCCGGGCGGGGATGCTGCCATGGCTTCGGCGAATACGGTCTCGCTGCGCTGGGATGCCGATCACAAGGTTCTGCATCGCACCTTCGCCAACGACGGAGGACTCTGGATTGATACCGGGGGAGCATCTAAATCCGCGCCCCTTGCGCTGGGCGCGATGGTGCCCCATGCGCTTGCTGCGCCAAAGGGATCGGGCGACGGTGCGGTGGTCTGGCTTGAACGGAATTACGAGGCAGAGACGTGGTCTGTGCGCCGGATTTCATACGAGCCGTGACGCTATCAAAAAGAACCTGCAGATACCTTTGGCAACGTCGTCAAGGCGTGCATCGGGAAAGGCAAGCGCTGAACACGTAATCAGGGGAAGAGTCGGCGCAATTCATTCGGTGTCGGGCAACTGCCGTATTCGCAAAGCTCAAAGCGTTCCGCGTACTCGACCTGTGTTGCGGCCTCCCCGTATTTCGCCCGCAGCGCATCCGTTGCTTTCGCGGCATGGGAACGCAGGTAGCCATCCCAAGTCTGCTTGAGCCATGTCAGGCGGGCGCTGTCGTCTTTTGGTACTTGGTCCAGCTTGCCTTCGATCCACGGTAGCCATTCATAGAACTGGGATTCCATGGCGTGGATCATGGCCCATTTAATATCCATGACATCGCCCACATCGACGGCCACGTCGGTCTGAAAGGACACGGGCCGCGTGAATTCGTCCATCATGTAGAGGAAGACGGGATTCTTGCGCAACGGGGGAATATCCGGGCAGAAGTGGGGCACCATGACCATGTAGGCCGCATCCTGCACCGCCATTGCCGCGTAGCGATGATCGGGGTGGTAGTCGTAGGGCCGGTGGCTAAGCACGATATCCGCCTGCCATTCCCGGACAATATGAACGATCTCTTTTCGAAGTGCCATGCTGGGCATGAGTTCGCCATCGTTGTTGTCCAGGATGCGCTCGTTAAAGCCCCCAATCTGAGCGGAAATCCGTGCCTCGTTGAGGCGTCTGCTGGCCAGAGCGTCGCGGCTCATTTCATGGTGGCCGATGTTTCCGTTGGTGAGTGATACGAGGAGGACACGGTGGCCGGCTCGGCTCCATTTTACGAGTGTGCCCCCCGCATAGACTTCACCATCGTCGGGGTGGGCACCGAAGCAAACAATGTTCATTGTGCCGCAGGGGCTTCCTCGACCGATTCTGCGCCGGGGGTATTTTCCGTGCTTTCCTCGGTGCCTTTCGAAGAGGCTTCCTCGACGGGAGGCATCGTGTAGTTGATTCGAATCGGGTTGCTCAACAAGGTTCCGGTTTCGGTTTCTGAACTGGTAACCGTGGCCAAGTCGATGCTCAACTTGTCTGTTGCCATGTCCACCAGGACGGCCTCTGCCTCCACATAGAGCAACATCGTCGGGGGCATTGTTTCCAGCCCGTTGAGGGCATCTGTGGAAAACAGGGCGGGGAAGGGGCCTTCTGCGGGGTCTTTTTTCAGATCCCGGTAGAATCGTTCGTCCACCAGGGTGTTGAACGTGAAAATTTCCTCGCGTTCGCCCGTCGTTATTTCACGCAGCAGCTTTCCGCGTACAGCGACAAAATTGTCGGCGAAACTCTTTTTCGCCTTGATAAGCATCGTAATGGGGAGTGCGGTCGGCGCGGCACCCTCGATATCGAGGGTCATTATGTTCAACTTCTCCTTGTTGGCCGCACGAAGCTCCGTTACCGCCCCCCCTGCGGGAACATCCTTTTCCGCGATGATAACCTCGAGTTGCAGATTGGCTTCCACATCGCCGAAGTTGTATCTCTCCGCTGCGGATTCGTTGAGTGCCCCCGATTGCTCCATCAGGGTGGGTGCGCTATCGCTGCCTTTGATCGTCTCATCAGCGCCGCAACCGCCAAGAAGGAGGCCGATGGAAAAAAGTGTGGCTAAGTACTTCATGCGTAGATTCTCCGCGTAATGTTCGGGTTGAAGAGTGCGTGCCCATGATCAAAACACAATCGCGGGGTGTCGCGCAACCTGTCCATTGAGCAGGTGCGGATGATTCGGCGAAGAGGCGCGGCAAATGGTAGAATGAACGCAATGGACGTTTCATCCCGCATAGCAGGGGCGGATCGCCCCAGTTTCTCTAAAGGTGCCCTGTCATGAGCGAGCATGAGCGACAAAGTTGGTTTCCGTTGGCCCGTGTCTATGATCTCGCTCAGCGTATTTACAGCGAGGTGCCCTACCGCTATGTGAAATCGGGCCACTCGTTGCCCGCGTGGCATTATTTCATCGAAGTGACGCGGCGCTGCAATCTGCGTTGCAAGATGTGCCAGTACATCGACTGGCTCGAAAATGTGCCCGTCAAAGAGCAACGACAGGGTGAGCTGTCCACGCAAGAGTGGCTCGATGTGCTCGCTCAAATTCAGCGGTTCAGCCTGGTGACCTTTACGGGGGGCGAAGCTTTCGTCCGCAAGGACTTCATGGAACTCCTCACCTTCGCCAGTCGTCGTTCCCGTACCCATTTCATTTCCAACACAACCATGCTGCCCGAGGAGCGTGCCGAGGCCATCGTCGCCCTGGCCCCCCGCCGCACCGGTGGCATGGGCTTTAACTTCGCGGGCACCTCTATCGAAGGTCCAGGGGAGCGCCACGATGAAATCCGTAAACTGCGGGGGGCCTGGGACCGCAGCATGGCGGGGATTCGTCGTTTGCGCCAGTACCGCGAGGCGAGCGGAAAGCAGTGTCCCCACATTCACGTGACCACCGTGATTCAACAGGACAACCTCGATGTACTCCATCTCCTGCCGAAAATGGTGGCCGATGCCGGGGTGGACGTGCTCAACCTTGTCACAGAGACCCGGATGCACGATCTGCCGGGTTTTGGGGAGGTCGATCCGTCGTCCTTCATCCCGGAGCAGATGGCCTGGCCCCATATTCCACGGAAGGCGCTGGCAGCAGCCCTGAACCGGACCCTGGATGCTGCAAAAGGAGCGGGGGTGGAGTTGCGGCTTCCCCGTATGCCCCGTGATGACCTTCTCGACTATTACGACGGCACGGGCCTCGACCTGAATGACTACCAATGTCGCAATGCGTGGAATACCCTCATTATTGGCCGCCTGGGCGATGCCTATCCCTGTTGGCTCCAGAAGGTGGGCAATGTGCGGGAGCATTCCCTGCGCACCCTGTGGAACAATACGACCATGCGTGATTTTCGCAAGACCTGCCAGAAAAAGCTCTTTGCGCCGTGTCCTGGGTGTTGTTTCCTGGAGCATCGTGGCGGGCCTGCGAAGGTGAAGGTTCCGTCGGTGGATACCGCTGTCGCGGGTGCCTCGTAGCGGACTGATATGGAAAAACATAAGCGTTTATGCCCTTCAGTTTTTTGCTTTAGTGCCTCAATGTGGAAGAACCGCTATAAGAAGCAAGAAGATTCTGAGGCGACGAGGAGTAAGGACCATAAGTCTTGGTTGTGGCCCTGCCACCTTGGCATTACGAAAAAAGCTGCGGGTGCCACGGTCAAGCCCCGCAGTGCTTGCCCGTGCAATATTATGGGACGAAGGAAAAACTTGTTCCAATCGGGTCACCCTCTCACGGGCAAGGGCTATCGCCCCTTGTCCGTGGCACCCTTGGTGCTAATTGACAGCATAGGAAAAATCAACGAAATCAACCAGCAGAACGAAGGGATTTGATGGCATCTTCGGAATCTACACCGGCATTGAAGCCTTACTTGGAGGCTTGCGATGTCGTTGATGTGGGGCACCCTCTCGTCCAGGCCCAAGCCCAGGGGCTTCGTGTGTCCGACGGGGACCCGGTGGAGACGGCCAAAGCCTGTTTTGAGTGGGTGCGTGATGTCATTAAGCACAGCGTCGACTATCGTATGAACCCCATAACATGCAGCGCCTCCGAAGTCCTGGCGGCGGGCACGGGCTACTGCTATGCCAAATCCCACCTGCTGGCGGCCCTGCTCCGTGCCAACGATATTCCCGCCGGATTCGTCTATCAGCGGTTGAGTATCGGCGAAACCGGACCGCCCTATGCCACCCATGGTCTCAATGCCGTTCACTTGCCGCTTCATGGCTGGTACCGCATTGACGCACGGGGCAACAAGCCGGGTGTCGATGCCCAATTTACGCCGCCCGAAGAGCGTCTGGCTTTCGTGATGAAGGACCGGGAAGAATATTTCTTTCCCGATATTCGCCCGAAGCCATTGCCCGCACTCGTGAAAGCCTTGCGCCGGTGGAAGACATGGGACAAATTCTACATTCATTTGCCCGACATTCCAGGGCGGAAGGGGCGTTAGTGTGCGCAGAGTTTACAAAGGAAGCATTAACGTTTTTTTGGTTCTTCCGGTTCAAGGGTACGGTGTAATTCAGAGCGACTTGCTTTGACTGTGTTTTTTCCTCGCCGTTGAGCGCCGAAGGTGCGTTCTATATCAGCCTGGGGCAACGCCCCAGGTCTCAAATCAGACAGAATTCAGGGCTGAAAGCCCGGCCCATAATCCAGCGGGGAATGGGCCTCTTGATTGGTATGAAACGGGCTTTCAGCCCTGTGGAATGGCTGCATCCAGAAACCTGGGGCGTTGCCCCAGGCTGGTATGAACCCGGACCTTCGGCCCTGTAAAGCAACAAATACAAATGACATTGAATCGGATGAATAATTCATATCCAACGCTGATGTGGACAATGGAGCTTTCTTCCACAAATCCTTTTGAATTATGTGCGAGAATAAAATGTACGCTTAAACCGGATGAACCGTTTTTTTTATGATAAGTGCAGTGTTTTTGGGCGCAACTTGCCTTGGGAGTGCGAGATAAATGAGTAAACGAAACATCCTTGTGGTAGGCAGTGCCAATATCGATCTCGTGGCCCGGGTTTCACGTATTCCGCAGCCCGGCGAGACCCTTATGGGTCGCTCCTTTGCGACGGTCTGTGGCGGAAAAGGGGCCAATCAGGCCATGGCGGCTGCACGCCTCGGGGCCTCCGTTGCCTTCTTGGGTTGTGTGGGGGCGGATGCTTTTGCGGAACAGCAACGGGAGAGTCTGGGCGGGGCGGGCGTCTGCCTGGACTACATGAAGACGGTGGACCATCAGCCTACGGGGACCGCAATTATCGAAGTGAGCGATGGGGGCGAAAATTCCATTGTGGTGGTGCCGGGAGCCAATTTTGAGCTGACGCCGGATGACCTCTGGAATCGTCGAGCGGCCTTCGAGGCGGCGGATGCCGTGTTGCTCCAGTTGGAGGTGCCGGTGGAGACGGTGGAAGCCGCACTCTACCTGGCGAAAGAATGTGGAGCGGTGTCCATTCTCGATATTGGTTCGGACCAGGTGATCACGCCCGAGGTTCTGGGCAAGGCCTCCGTGATCAGTCCCAATCGGAGTGAAGCCGAGCGCCTTACGGGCCGCGACATCAATACGCACGATGATGTGTTGGCCGCTGCGCGCCTGTTGCTGAACTACGGCGCAGATCACGTCGTCATGAAATTGGGTGCGGAGGGTTCCCGCTATGTAGCCCGAGACTCCGATCAGTTTTCCCCGGCCTTTTCGGTCGATGTGGTGGATACAACGGCGGCGGGGGATGCTTTCACCGCCGCGCTGGGTGTCCGATGGGAGGACGGCAACATGGCCGAGGTCTTGCGCTACGCCAACGCCGTAGGCGCACTAACCGCGACCAAAGCGGGTGCCCAGCCTTCCCTGCCCGATGGGAATGCGGTAACCGCGTTCTTGAAGCAGCGTGGGACAGCTTGACCCGCATTTTGCAACCGGATAGTTTGCCAGTACCACTTTAAGGGAATGTGGCACAGCCGTTTCGACTGTGGTTTGTGTAAGCGTTTGTCTAATGCCCTTGTATCTCGTCCCGATTGGCGATGGGATAATCTGCCAGCACCACATCCAAAACTTCCCGCGCTTTCGCACGAAGCGCCGGATCTCGCTGTCCGTTGTCTGCGATGGCCTTTAGTGTTTTGGCCCACGCGCCCACGGCTTCGTTTTTCCGCTGAAGGAGAATCTGGGTTCGACGGCTCACGGGAAGGGCATCGGGCTTGGTGATGAACTGGCGCACATGCACCGGTGTTTCCTTGTCCGATCGGTTGATGAGCAGGGCGTCGCTCGCGAGGAGGGCCGCGTATTCGTGTTCCGTCCGCGCAAGGAGCACGTCCATCGCGGCTAGCTGTACCGCTTTGGATTCCTGGGGAAGCTGGATGACTTCGATCAGCTTCTTTACAAAGGCTTCCCCGTCATGTTCCAAGTGTCCCTGCATATAGTTCCCAAAGGTCGATTGGGGTTCCAGCCCCGTCGTCGCATGCCGAAGAAGGAAAACCCGGAGGATCGCCGCATTGCCCGCATCGTAGATCAGGTCGAGCAGCGCGGTGAAATCCTCGGGGCTTCGCGCGGCCAGGGGATAGTACTCAAACAACATCCGCAGCTTGTGGTCCATGCTGCGCCGGTAGGCGGGCAAGGCGTCTGGACTTGCAGGTGGTGGATACTTGGAAAGAACGAAGGCCAATCCATTCAAGAAGTCTTTGGACTCAAGATCGGCAAAGCTATCAAAGAGGAAGGTGTGCTCCTCCGGGTGGTTTTGTCCCCCTTCACCGTGGCGTGATTGAGGGACCGCACGATCCGTGCGGAAAATCGCTTCGATGGTTTTCCAGACGGGATGGGCTGCGGAGGCGCTCAGGGAAATCAGCAGCAGGGCGTGAATGGGCAGAAGCAATCGTCGCATCGACCTTGGAATCATGGGGGCCTCTTTGGTGTTGATACGGCACAAGAAAAACAGCCGGGGTGCCACCTACACGCGGAGGGACGCAGTCCCGGAGCTTGTGGGTGCGGTTTAACGACTCCATCTTATAGCATCATCGCTGCTGGAACGTATATCGCCCGCGCCCGTGAAATTCTCTTATTGATAGTACGTTTACCCACAGCCCTTCACCGACAAAGCCACTCGTACCTCGCGCCTGTGTAGGTGGCACCCTCACGGTCTTTCTTGCCAAAAGGCAAGTTTTGTCCACCTCAAAGTAATCCCCTGCTAATCTACTCGTATTCATTGATTTCGGTGAACAGCTACGAAAACAGCCCCTCCCTACGCGGACTCTGTGTGCGTCTGTTTGCTCCGATGTATAATCCACAGATTTCGCGCATAGATGGGCAGGGTCGTGGCGATGCCTGCGGCAAAGATCCATTCCCGCAATTGAAGGAAGGAGGCGAACATGAGTGCTGCGGCAACAACACTGAAATACCAGAAGGACACGGGAATCACGCTCTCCTTTTTCTTTTCCGTCGTCAGCCATTGAACAATGAAGCGACAGGCGAAAAGTCCCTGACCCGCGACACCGATTGCGATCCAGAACCAGGTGCGCGTGGCCTCTTCCTCGCCGCCCGCCCGGGTTGCCTGAAAGACGTTCAACCAGGTTAGCGCCAGAAGGCCTAGCGCAATGAACACAACGGCCAGGGCGATGCCGTGGACTAGGAAAGAGCGTGCTTGGCTCAAGGTGCCCTTTTTTCGCCATATGTGAATCAGGTTGCGGGCGTAGATAAAAAGGTTGAAGCAATGGGCCAAGGTTCCTACCGCAGACTGCTCGTAAACGCCATAGCCAAAGAGCAGGAGCGAGCCGACACTGCTCATGTACCAGAATCCGACGGGCACAACACTGCGCCCGGCACGCTCCGAGGTGTACCACTGAAGATAGAAGCGACCGTAGAAAATCAGTGCCGCGATGCTGCCGACAACTTTGGCAGGCTCAATTTCCCATCCGGGCAACAAATTGGACAAGCTAAAACCTCTGGTTAATGTGCGGGTGCATGGTGGGGCGGAGCGCCCCCCTTGGATTGGCTGGACGCGGGCTTGGCAGACGTGACCAAGGCCGTATGATGCCATGGTGTATCACGTGATGTAAATGTTGGGTGCGAAATCAGGGGCGGCGAGGGAGGGTGTCTCCGCAGTGGGGGTTGCCTTTTGTAACCGTTGAACTAAACGGCTTCGCCGCAAATCTATGTTGCCATTGCTCAAACATCAATCCACTCGGATGTGCCGCGCGATCCTGAGGGACGAAGCTTCGTGCGCTTGGAGCAACAGTACCGTGCTATTCCCAAAGCCCCCTGCGCACGAACCCGTCAGGACTCGTTGATACTCGCTTTTTGGGGATCGTGCGGCACGACTGCTATTCGTAAGCGTCCTTTTAAGCACCCCGCGTTCAGTCCAACGAGGCTTTAAGTCGGCAAGCGACTAGAAAAACCATTGCTTGTTAAGGCTCCCCTCCTCGGAGGGGCTGGGGGTGGGTCAATTCTCACCCACGCGTTTCAACCCACCCCTAACCCCTCCAAGGAGGGGAACAAAAGGCATCGGCTCCGCCAAAGAACAACGAGCCGTGAACGGTTACGGCTTTTTTTCCACAATGGTGGATTGACATGGAGCAGAAAAGGTTGTTATTATCACTCTCCTTGGGTGAGTGCTAACAACTCCTCCATACGAATATTCTGATCGCGTCCTCCCACGTGGGCGGGACGACCCCAATGGCAACGAAGCAACAATAACGACACAAGGAGATCGACCATGAAAGTACGCCCGCTGGCTGACCGGATTCTGGTCATACGTGAAGAAGCGAGTGAAACGGTCCGTGGTGGAATCATTATCCCCGACACGGCCAAAGAAAAGCCCCAGGAAGGCAAAGTCGTCGCCGTGGGCCCAGGCCGGGTTGACGATGATGGCAAGCGCACCGCGCTGGAACTCAAGAAGGGTGACCGCATCCTCATGGGTAAATATGCCGGTACGGAAGTGAAGATCGATGGTGTTGAGCACCTGATCATGCGCGAAGACGACGTTCTGGCCGTAATCGAGTAATGTCTCGGTTTTTGACCGTACAACTGCAAAGGATCTTGCACCAATGGCAAAGCAAATAGAATTCGGCGAAGATGCCCGCCGCGGTGTCCTTGCGGGCGTAGCCAAGCTCAGCAAGGCCGTAAAGGCAACCCTTGGACCCAAGGGTCGTAATGTTGTGCTCGATAAGAAATGGGGCGCGCCTACCGTAACCAAAGACGGTGTGAGTGTCGCCAAAGAAATCGAGCTCGAAGACAGGTATGAGAACATGGGTGCCCAGATGGTGAAGGAAGTCGCCTCCAAGACTTCCGACGTGGCCGGCGACGGCACCACCACGGCAACCATTCTTGCGGAAGCTATCTTCCGCGAAGGCTTGCGCAATGTGACCGCCGGGGCCAACCCGATGGATCTCAAGCGCGGCATCGACAAAGCGGTGGTTGCTATCGTCGAGAAGCTTGCGAGTCTCAGCAAGCAGGTGCGGAACGATAAGGAAGTCATCAAGAACGTGGCTTCTATCTCGGCCAACAGTGACACGGAAATCGGCGACATCATCGCTGACGCGATGGAAAAAGTCGGCAACGACGGAACCATCACCGTGGAAGAAGCCAAGAGCATCGACACGTTTCTGGAAGTTGTGGAAGGCATGCAGTTCGACAAGGGCTACCTTTCGCCCTACTTCGTGACCGATTCCGACACGATGGAATGCGCCCTTGACGACTGCTACATCCTGATCCACGAAAAGAAGGTCTCCAATCTCAAGGATCTTCTTCCCCTTCTGGAGCAGGTTTCCAAGGCGGGCAAGCCCCTCTTGATCATCGCGGAAGACGTGGAAGGCGAAGCCCTTGCGACCCTCGTGGTCAACAAGATTCGCGGCACCTTCACCGCTGCCGCCGTCAAGGCCCCTGGCTTCGGCGACCGCCGCAAGGCCATGCTGGACGATATTGCCATCCTCACCGGTGGTTTGGCCTTCTCCGACGATCTTGGTCGTTCCCTGGAGAGCATCGGCCTGGGCGACCTCGGTCGCGCCAAGCGTGTTGTCATCGATAAAGACAGCACGACCATCGTGGAAGGTGCTGGTTCCAGCACCGACATCATGGGCCGTATCAACCTGATCAGGAAGCAGATCGAAGGCACAACCTCCGATTATGACCGCGAAAAGCTGCAAGAACGCCTGGCCAAGCTGGCCGGTGGTGTTGCTGTAATTAACGTGGGCGCTGCGACCGAAATCGAGATGAAAGAGAAGAAGGCCCGCGTCGAAGACGCCCTGCACGCAACCCGTGCGGCTGTTGAAGAAGGCATCGTGGCTGGCGGCGGCGTGGCCCTCATTCGTTGCCAGGCGACGATTGACAAGCTCGATGTCAGCGGCGACGAGGCCGTAGGCGCTGCCATCGTGAAGCGTGCCATCGAAGAACCCCTTCGCCAGCTTGCCCTCAACGCGGGTGACGAAGGCGCGACTGTCGTGCAGCACGTGCGCTCCAAGAAGGGTGCCATTGGTTACAACGCACGCAATGGCGAGTTCGAAGACCTGCTCAAGGCGGGCGTGCTCGACCCCACCAAGGTGACGCGCACGGCCCTGCAGAACGCAGCCAGCATCGCCGGTCTTCTCCTGACGACCGAAGTGCTCATCGCCGAACTGCCTGAAGAAGGCGCAGCAGGCGCTCCCGACATGGGCGGCATGATGTAAATCGCCTGACCGCGAAGCATCAAAATACCAGCAAATAGACCACAGCCGCTTGAGACGCAAACCGCGTTTCAAGCGGCTTTTTTTGGGGACTGCCTCGCCCCCATTCCCGTTGGGTAGTAGGATGCGTATCGTGGCAATCACGCTTGCCACGGTATGTAATAAGAGACCAAAGTAGGCGGGGCTGTCCCCAGTAGAAATGACCTCTACGCGCTTTCGCTCTTGTCGCTCACGCAAAGTGGTGGTCTTTTGTTTTGTGCTACTCTGTATGCATGGTTCCCGTGTGGGAGCGTTGTGTCACGAGAACTCGAGACTTGGGAAAGAGGAAATTCTATGAAATCCGATTACGTGATATGTGACAAGATAGGCGGATGGGTTTTCGCAGGGGGCGGAGTTCTCCTGCTGATAGCTGTCTTTTTCTCGAATGGGAGCGGACGCATCTTACTCCCGATAATGGCGATGTTGTGTGCCACCAACCTGAATATCATATCAACACGTAGTCTATTGCGAAAGCTCATCCATGAACAAACAGAGAAGCGAGAAGAATAGGGGCTACAGCACAGGGCAACCGACCCGATCGGATTTATACGGGAGGTGATGACATGATTACGGACACGGAAATAAAGGCAAAGGGTATTCATATCCTTGCCCAATATCTTGGCGATGTCGAAGCAGAGCGGTTTATTGCGCTCATTCAGCGGGAACCCTTTGATTACACGAAATGGCACCAAGACGTTGATGATGGGAACTCTGTTGAGGAAATCAGTCGCAACGCAATGTCTCTGAGGAATAAGATATCGGCACAGGACTGATCCTGCGCTGTCAACTGTCCACTATCAATTTTCAACTATCAACTGCCCGACAGGATAACCAGTTTCAAAACTAATTTCCCAGCAGCCATTCGGCGTGGTGTAACAAACCACATCTTTCCGCTCAAAATCCGACTTGTCCTTCCGCACGGCCGCATCCGGGCTGTCGGGCAGCAACTGCGCATCGGCCATGTGTTTCACAATGAGCGTGCGATCACCCAGACTGTGGCCTGTACTCTTGAAGACTGTGCCGTCGAGATGCTGGTCTTCCAGGAAGAGGGCCGTTACCGGCAAGCCCGCTGCGTGCATATTTTTCACGACATCACGCTTATCCGCCACAGGACAGGTGGTATCGCTGCTTCCATGGACCACGAAAATCTGCGTCTCCTGCCCGTAATCTTTCATCTGCTTGAGGTGGATGGGATTCCCGAGGTCGCGCATGGCTTGGGCATCGGGTGAGAGGTAGGTGGGGTTTTCGGGATCTTGGGAGTAGCCCGCGTTAAGTCGCGAACCGCCCTCAAGGCCAAAGGCAATATCGTCGCTGAGCTTGGCCATCCCACACATATCGATGATGGCGGCGAAGGTACGGGGGGCCAGTTTGTTCACCATTTGGGTAACGTTGCCGCCGCCCGAGCCGCCAGTCGCGTAGATGCGGCCTTCGTTAAAGGGCGTGCCCGCCTCCTGCAAGCCGTTGTAGATCCAATAGAGGGCGCGAAGGGCGTCAAGTCCCTGGAGATATCCGAAGTCGTAAGGTCCGCTTTCCGCCCAGTCTTTCCCACTCTGAAGATAATCCACGCAGATTGCGACGACGTTGTAGCGATCCGCCAGAAACTGCGGGTCCGCCGTACCATTGGCTTGGGTCCCGCCCCAATTATGCAAGCTCAGAAAGAGGCCAGTGTCTTTGTTGACCTTTTTCTGTGTGCCTCCGGGATAGTACACGTAAGCCATGATACTGCGTGGCCCATCCTGAAAAGCCCACGCCTGGGCGGGCAATTCCGCCGCACCATTTTCTGTCGGGAGACCGGGCCACGGGCGATCATCGGCCACGACAACAGCGGCAAGCAGCAGGAACAAAGATAGAATTGAGGCGACGCGTTTCATCAAATACTCCTCGGGAATTATGCAGTAGACGGAATAGTGCCGTAGTATGTCCGACGGGACGTTGGGAGCACAAGAAGTGGCCTGTATAACAATATAGGATAGGTGTCTCGCGTCATCCGCTCCATTGTGGGCGGCGTGGGGAGAGTCCCTACTCTCCCCTGAATTGACCCACGGGATACCCCATCGCGTAGTCAATTTCCCAGCAGCCATTGGGCGTGGTGTAGCCAATGACATCCTTCCGTTCAAAGTCGGTAGGAGCCTTGCGTATCGCGGCATCCGGGCTGTCGGGCAGCAGTTGGGCATCCGCCATGTGTGCCAACATTTTTGTGGGGTCGCCCAGGCTGTGGCCGGTCCCGGTAAACACCTCCCCGTCGAGATCCGTATCTTTCGGGTAGAAGGCTGTCACGGGGAGACCTGCTTTCTTCATGTTGTCCACAACCTCCCGCTTGTCCGCGATGGGGCAGGCGATGTCGGTCGATCCATGAACCACAAAGATATGTGTTTCCTGGCCATAGTCCTTCATCTGCTTCAGGTGGGTGAGATTGCCGAGGTCGCGCAAGGCCTGGGCATCGGGCGAGAGGTACGCGGGGTTCTTCGGGTCTTGGGAATAGCCCGCGTTGAGCCGGGTGCCGCCTTCCAACCCATAGGCGATATCGTCGGTGAGCCGAGCCATGCCGCAGAAATCGATGATGGCCGCGAAGGTGCGTGGCGCCAACTTGTTTGCCATCTGGGTCACATTGCCGCCGCCCGAATAGCCCGTGGAGTAGATGCGCCCCGTGTTAAAGGGTTTGCCCAATCGCTGCAAGCCGCTGTACATCCAATGGAGGGCGCGAAGGGCATCGAGTCCCTGCAGGTAGCCATAATCATAGGGTGGCATGGTACACCCGTCATAGGGACCGCTCTGGAGATAGTCCACGCAAATAGCAACGGTGTTGTAGCGGTCCGCGAGGGTCTGTGGGTCGGGCACGCCATCCGCATGGGTGCCGCCCCAGTAATGAAGGGCGAGAAATAGACCCGTGTTTTCATTCACATTCTTCAGGGATGTTCCAGGGTAATACACGTAGGCCGCAAAAGTACGGGGGCCATCCTGGAAGGCCCATGCCTGGGCGGGCAACTCCGCCGTGCCGTTGCTCGTTGGCAGGGAGGGCCAGGGCCGGTCATCGGCGGCGCTGGCGAGAGCAGCGACGAGGATAAGCAACGATGTAATGGTGACAATACGTTTCACGAAATTACTCCTATGCGAGAAAAGGGACGTAAGGGACCTGAGAGACTTCAGGGACAAGAAAGTACCATCATCATACGTAGCAGCAAGTAGTCTTGCGGGATGCGCCATGTCCTTGCCAGCACACCAGACCGTCCCTCAAGTCGCTTACGTCTTTTCGGTCCCTGACCTATGGGTTCACCGCTCCACACCCGCAATTGCCACTCCCACACCCACCCACCGTGATCTCCTGACCCTGTATCTCACGTCCCCGATACCACGCCACCACCAGACAGAGCATCCACACGGCTGCGATAAACAAGCCGCCGCCTTCCCGCGTCAATTCGCTTTTCAGGTAGGGAGACTCAAAGGTGGGGAGCAGATAGAGAAAGCCGCCGAAATACCCCAACATGCCGGGGATGGTCCAGGGCGAGAATTCGCCGCCAATAGCGGGCAGGGTCATCAGGATGGCATACCCGTAGATCAGCATCCAGACACCGCCGTCGGGATCGTTCTGCTGGACGAAGATCGAATACCCCAGGGGCAGCAGCATAAAAACGGACAGCATGCGGAACGGGGTGATGCGTTTTTTTGGGATTGCCATGGGATTGCCTCAACGGGTTATGAAACTTCTTTGTGCAGATCAGTGTATACCACAAGACGAGGTTGTCGCCACGAAGCGCAGAGGTTCATCATAACCGCTGTAAGGGTGCCACCCTCACACGAAGCCGGTTCCCGGCTGAGTTTGCGGGTGTGGGCTCGCGGAAACGCCCTGCCTTGTCACTTGGCTTTGGGACGTGCTCCAGCATTTCTTTCCGGTATTGAGCCTATTCTGGTGGCTTACACCCGCAAGCTCCGCCGCTTCGCTCCCCCGCGTGAGGGTGGCACCCTGAAGCTTCCTTTTGCGCCCCGAAGGTCACGCCACGCTGGAGTCAGAAAAGTGACAAACCCAATTCTACGGAGCCAAGGTGTCTTGACCTTTGTCGTAGCCCTATTCCACATCGGTGAGGGGCAGCTCGGTGGGGAGTTCAATCGCAAACAACCCCATGAATTGGGCCAGAATTCGGTAGGTGAGGCCCCAGATTGTGTACGGGCCGTAGTTAAAGCAGGAAAAGGGGCGTTGCTCGGGGTCCAGCGGATAGTAGTAGGCCTCGATATTGTTTGCATCACTCAGAAAAGACAAGGGGACCCACACCGTCGCGGCCACTTCATAATTGTGCGTCAGGGCGCCGGGTTCGGGGCAGTAATACACCACCGGGCACACCGCCAACTCAAAGGTGCGCAAACGTCCGCCAGCGATATCACTGAGCCGTCCGATTTGCATGTCCGGGGCGAGTACAAGGCCTACCTCTTCCTGGCATTCTCGCCGTGCCGCTGCCTCAATGCTGGTATCGCTCGATTCCACATGCCCACCGGGAAAGGCCATTTGTCCCGACCAAGGGTCGCCCTCACGCTCCGAACGCTTCATGAAGAGTACTTCCAACCCGCCGTCCGCCCCAGGCCGCAAGACCATCGCCACGGCAGCGACCCGTTCCGCCGTCTCCGAGGGGTGGGTTTCGGGACTGAACCCGGCCAAGGCAGCTCGGATTGCTTCCAAGCTGAGATGTGCATTGGATTCAGATTGAAAGTCAGTATGCAATGGGTGATCCTTTAACGGAAAGAATACTCGTACGTGTTCACAGCCGACCCTTAAAAAACACCCGAAGGTCATTTTTATCGAAAACAGTTGCCCGTGCCGTGAGCGCTTAGCAATTTTTCAAATCGGAGGTGCAACACGCCACCCCAGTATAACACGCAGTCTAGCTATTTTTTCCGGGCGACAATAAGCACGGGATGGTAGGTGAGTGGAACACCCGCCCCCTGTTGATACGCCATCGTGTAGTTTTCACAGAATTGCGCCAGGCCTTTGGGAGTCCACCGATGGGCGGCGATGCCGTTTACCCCGGTTGCCTTCAAATGACGGAGCACCGCCATGGGTGTGTCGAAAAAACAGGTTTCGTGGGATTCGCGGACAGCCAGAATATGATAGTCCTTTTTGAGATAGCCTTTTAGTTTGTCGAGGGTAGGGTAGTCAAGGCCCAGTCCCGTCAGGGTACGGATTTCTTTGCAGTTGTCGGGACCAAAAGTCGAAAAGGCCAGGATGCCCTCGGGGGCAAGATAAGGGGTGATTCGCGCCAGAAATCCGTTAAGATCGTCCAGCCATTGAAAGGTCGCCCCTGAAACAAGGAGCGACAGGGCATCGGGGTAGTCATAAAACGTTTCCGCATCACCCGCCAGAAAGGAACCCTTCGTTTTAGGGTATCGGGCGAAGATCGCATCAATACCTGTTTCGCATTCCGGGACCAGATCATTCGCGGCGTAGTGCTCAATAAAAAACGCGGACAACATCATTCGCGTAAGCTGGCCCGTTCCGCAGCCCAGTTCCAAAACCCGGTCAAATTGCCGTGGACCGTGTTTTTTGAGTTCATCCACCAAATCACGGGCCATACGATGTTGGACGGTGGCCGCTTGATCGTAGGTATTCAGACTTTTGCGGAAGGCATGGGCAATACGTGTGTTTTCGAGTGTGATTTCCATGGAATTGGACTATCTACTATGGTATTGGACAGAGCAGGGCTAAGGAGGACATGGGGATAATCACCACGTTGCTCAGACGTGCCGCACTATTCCGAGGCACGAGAGCCGTCGGCCATGCAAGGAAGCGTTAAGGGTGCCACCCTCACACGAAACCGGTTCCCGGTTGAGTTTGCGGGTGCGGGTTCCGGGAGCGTGTCTCAAATTATCACTTAATCCGCAATACAGGGTGTACCATCCTTGCAGTCTCACGTATGTATAAAGTCCACCCTGGTGGCTTGCACCCGCAAGCTCCCCCGCTTCGCTCCTCCGCGTGAGGGTGGCACCCTTGACGCCTCTTTTTGTGAATGTCGTGTTGTCCGCGTTCGCCTCGTAGTATAGCGCGTTTCAGGGCGAGTTTTACATCGACCTGCCCCCCGGCTTATTATACGGACCGGGAAAATCGTGGTTTGTATCCCGTGCCCTTGAGTCTGCCCTGTTGCTGCTCTGCCCGCACGTCCAAACCACGCCGGGTGGGGTGTATTACAGGTATTGACCGAAATTCCATGAAGTTGCGAAGGAGTTGACCATGAATACGATTACTGATGATAAGGCCGTCCAAGCGGCAAAGAGCGCACTGGAAGCGGGCGAGGGTATTCTGCGCCTGTCTCCCACGTGGGTGCCCCGCTCTTTCCTCCAGCCAGGACGACGCCTCAAGCTGCACCCCAACGACTATTACGCACTGGGTAAGCATCGGGGCGGTATCGATGAGCGCTGGTTTGGCTC
>JAJRPE010000616.1 GCA_024280935.1 Candidatus Hydrogenedentota bacterium | reverse complement strand
CTGGTTAATGAACGCAACCACCTGGGAACCCTTGCCGCCTTCCTCGAAGGCTTTCAGGAAGTACTCGGTCTCACGGGCCGTGATACCCATGGCCGCGAACACGGTTACGAACGGCGTGTCATCGCCCTTGGTGCCGGCGTTCTGCACGATCATGTTGGCGATTTCGTTGCCGGGAAGACCGGAACCCAGGAAGATAGGCAGCTTCTGCCCACGCACCAGGGTGTTGAAACCGTCGATAGTCGAGAGGCCCGTTTCGATAAAGTCGTTTGGCGCGTCGCGCGATACCGGATTGATGGCCGAGCCGGAAATCTCCAATTCCTTTTCGGGTACGACCGGGGGGAGGCCGTCGATGGGAACACCCGTGCCATTGAAGCGGCGGCCGATGACGTCGGGGGTACACGCGACGGTGGCTGCGTTTGCTTTCAAAGAGACCGATGTGCCCTTGATGTCGACGCCGCGCGTGCCCTGCAGGATCTGCAAAACCGCGTGGGTCTTCGTGGCTTCGAGGATCTGGCCTTCGCGCTGTTCGCCATTTTCCATGTGAACATTCAGGATAGCGCCCGTGGGGAAACGGTCGCCATTCTCCAGGAATACCAAGGGACCCGAAACATAGGTCATGTCCCAGTATTCTTTTTGGAGTGTTTCGTCGTTGCTATTTTCAGACATGGCTGTAATTCCCTGGGTTATTTGGCTTCAAGTGCGCCAAGGACCTGTTTGAAGTTCTCGATGCAGGCGTCTTTGGTGGCGGTGAAGCCCTTATTGGGTTCTTCCTTCAGGCGGAAGATTTCCTCACGAACGGGGAGCTCCGTGATCCGCGTCAGGGGAACCTCACGTTCGAGCACCTTCATGCATTCTTCGTGATAGACAAGAATTGTTTCGAGAAGGCCAAAGGTCTTCTCTAATTCGCAGGAGGCGTCGTTTTCAGAAAACGCACTCTGCTGAAGGAATACTTCACGAACCAGGCGCGATACTTCGAGGATAAGGCGTTCCTGATCCTGAAGGGCGTCGGGTCCAACCAACTGAACGATGTCGTTCAGTTCGGTTTCACGTTGCAGCAAGGATGCGGCCTGTTGGCGGCGCATAATCCAGCCGTTGGGCGCGTTTTCCTCGAACCAATCCTTCAGGCCGTCGAAGTAGAGCGTGAAGCTCGTGTTCCAGTTGACGCTGGGATAGTGACGGCGATAGGCCAAGCTCGAATCGAGAGCCCAGAGGGCACCGGAGACGCGCATGGAGGTCTGTGTTACGGGCTCGGAGAAGTCGCCGCCGGGGGGCGACACCGCGCCTACTGCGGTTAGGGAGCCACCACGGGGGTTGTCGCTCGTGGCTTCGGTACCACAGCAAATGACATTACCGCAGCGTTCGTAGAAGGCGGCGATACGTTCGGAAAGATAGGTGGGGTAGCCTTCTTCACCGGGCATTTCTTCCAAGCGGGAGGAAATCTCACGGAGGGCTTCTGCCCAGCGGGAGGTCGAGTCGGCCATGAGGGCCACATCGTAGCCCATGTCGCGGTAGTACTCGGCCAGGGTCATGCCCGTGTATACCGATGCGTCACGCGCGGCCACCGGCATGTTGGAGGTGTTCACCACGAGAATCGTACGATTCATCAGGGAGTCGCCCGTGTTGGGGTCAACCAACTCGGGGAATTCGGTGAGTACTTCGGCCATTTCATTGCCGCGCTCGCCGCAACCTACATACACGATGACTTGGGCGTTGGAGTACTTGGACATGCTCTGTTCCACCACCGTCTTGCCGGCACCGAAGCCACCAGGAATAATGGCGGAACCGCCCTTGGCGATGGGGAAGAGCATATCGAGTACGCGTTGACGCGTAAGGAAAGGCTCCGCAGGAGGAAGTATCTTATGTACCGGGCGGCTCTGCTTCACCGGCGACTTGTGCATCATCTTAAGCTCGGTGCCGTCTTCCAGGGTCGCGATGACCTCTTCCACGGTGTATTCACCCGCTTCTTTGACGGAAGCGATTTTACCGGCCATGTACGGTGGTACCATGATCTTGTGTTCGATGGCCTTCGTCTCGGGCACGGTGCCCAGGACGTCACCGCTGATGACCTCTTGACCCACCGTCGCGACGGGGGTGAAGGCCCATTTCTTTTCGCGGTCGAGGGCCACAGCCGTAATGCCGCGGCCAATGAAGTCGCCCGAGGACGCTTGCAGCGCGAGCAAGGGGCGCTGAATACCGTCGTAGGTCGCGCCCATCAGGCCCGGTCCCAGTTCGACGGCCAGCGGCACGCCCGTGGCATGCACATCCTCGCCGAGATACATGCCCTCGGTGCTTTCAAACACCTGGGCAAAAATCTTGTCGCCTTCAATACGAATCACTTCGCCCATCAGGCCCAATTTGCCGACGGTCAGGATCTCACCCATGGAGACCCCGAGCATGCCATCGGCCTCAATCATGGGCCCGGCGATTCGGACGAGTTTTCCGACGATCTGTTGTTCCGTCACCGCCATTTGTTTCTCCTACTATCGGTTGCCTGATGCCCGCCTTACCGCATGTGTTCCGCCACGCTTGGGCGGGACTTCACCGGTACTGTCGTTCACCATTAACTGTCAATAAAGTGGCACAGCCATCCTGGCTGCGAAATACACAGGCCAACGACCCGTGCCTATTTGCGCCTTATACGCTGAGAAGGCGCATAAAAATTAGAAAACACCACGTCATTCCCACGAACGTGGGAATCCAGAACGCGGTAGCAGCACATCGAGCCACCACGGGATCCCCGCATTCTCGGGGATGACAGCTTTTAATCTTGGTTGTGGCCCTGCCACCTTAGTCCAATCGAATTTCAAATCCAACGGCAGGTTTCACGATGGCGTTAATATAGGCCAAGGTGCCCGCATCCTCCTCCTCGAAAGAAGGACAGAATATAATCAGGGGGAGACCGCTGTGGCGCGCAAGGCGCCCTTGGAACCACTCCGAAAACTGACTCCGAAACTCTTCATTCACGATAAGCACTTCTGCGTCCGAACCCATCAACTCCATCAGACGGTTTTCCACCGTCTCTACGTCGTACACCTCTTCAACAGGTACGCCGGTAAGACCTACCTGAAGGGCCGCCTGCCCATTGGCTAAAGCTACAACCTTGGAAGCCATGGTCATTCAATTCCTTGTATCGTTTTATCGCACTGGCGTTGCTATGCCGTAGCGACCGAAAAATAACTATTCAGGTTGTCAGGCCGAGTACAACTCATCGCGGACCCGGCCATGGGGCAGGTTGCCTGCCAGGCCGCGGGCGATAAGGCGGAGATTAATGGCCTCGTTGTACTTGAGCCACACAAAATCCATCATGACGCCAATACCGAAGACATTGTTTCGGGCGCTCTGACGGACATTCCGCATCAAGAGACGCTCGAAAAAGCGTTCCATGGGCGAAAATCGGTTTGTTTGCAGTAATTGGTAGAGTTCTTCCACCAGGCTTGCATAGCGTGTGCGGGCCAACTGCTCCATCGCTGCCGCTGGATCCGAGGCGTTCGCCATCTGGCGAAGCAGGGACTTGGGCAGGGAACCCTGAGCGAGAAAGCGCTCGCCGATGGGGATGTCGTCAAGCTCACCGCCCGTTTGAATATGTTGGAATACGGTCCGAAGATTGATGCGATCAATTTCCGATTGTAGCTGGGAGCGCACCATGAGAGCATCCGAGTCTTTCGAGGCGCTCAATCGCTCGGAGTTCTCCTCGTAATAGGCCTTGTCCAGCGCCTCTTCGAGAACGGCAAGATCCTTGGTCTCTTGATACGCGGGCAGGGCGCTTCGGAGGGAGCGGCAAAGATCGCCATCCCAAGCAATCAGGCTCTGGATCAGTTCTTCCATAGATTCGGACTTGCTGAACTCCGCCAGAAGTGGTGGGGTCAGGTTGGGTCCGGCTATCAGCGCACTGCCCAAGGCTGTGCCATCCACATGATGATGCTGGCATCGCAAGACAGACTTGATCGCCATCAGATCCCAGCGGGCCAGAAAAAGCTGGACCAACGCACGGAATTCCCCGCGAGAACGGCTCAACAAGGTCTGAAAGGTAACAACCAGATTTCTGGACACGGCTTCTTCCACGGCATCAGCGCCTTCGTAGCGCGTAAGGGCCTCCGCCATTTCGGTGCGATAGGGTGAATCCAGCAGGGAATCCACCATGGAGTCGAGGTTGCCCTGATCCAAAAAATCGTTTACCGCGTGCGGGGTCAGGAGGTCAGCCTTCATGCCATGCACACGGGCGTTAAAGTGTACTACGAATGGGTCCATATCAGCCATGGCTCACCCTTCTCCGCCCGGATCGGAATCCGGAAACAGTCGGCTCAACGCTTGTTTGCGTAACGCGCCTTCCTGCAAGCGAAAGCGGGCAGAAAGGGTGTTGGTAAAACGGAATTTTCGGCCCGGATCCTGAATGGCCACACCATCAGTCAGGCCTGGGAGGGCTTCGACCAAGAGATCGGCATATCCATGGGATTCCAGCCACCGCTTGCAGTGGTCCACATGGGCTTCAGGCGCAAGCACCACGACATCAGACGGGCTGTCGCCCATCAATTCGGCCAGCAGCGCGTCAAGAATCGCAGGGAACTCGGCACTCGCCGCACGTTCGGCCAAGGCCTCCTCCACCGACGCCAACACTTCATTGGTGATGGTGTCCTTGGTGGTCAAGGTAACCATATGGGCCTCGGCCTCGATGCGTTCACGGGAGCGCGCGGCCATGGCCGCAAGCTCACCCTCAACTGCCCGAAGGGTTTCAGTCCGGCGTTGATCGGCTCGTTGCTGGACTCCTTGTTGGATTTTCGCCGCTTCGTCGTGCGCCGCACGCAAGAAATCTTGCCGCTGCGTCGCGATCTGCTGCGACATCAAATCCAGAAGAGGGTTCTTTTCCATAGATGATGTTGCCGAAATGACGGCATCCTCCCGGGGAGCAAAAAGTAAAAGGCGCCCCAAGGGCGCCGCGAAACACAAACTAAATTTTGCCCAAAATCAGGAAGCCAATAACGAAACCGAGTACCACGATGGTTTCGGGAAGGGCAACCAGAATGAGGACGTTCATGAAGAGCTCGGGCTTCTCGGCCATTGCGCCTGTGCCGCCTGCACCAATGGCGGCCTGGGCACGGGCCGTTCCGAACGCAGCACCAGCCAGCGCGATAGCAGCCGCCAGCGCGATACCAGCTGCGCGGATGCCCTCGCCGATGGTCGTTGCGTTGTGATTCACCTTCTCTATGCCTTCCGCAGCATCCGCAGCCATAGCAAAGGGAGCGCAGATGCCCATTACTGCCAGAACGATGGCCGAAAGCATAAGTGCCTTGCGAAGTGTAGAGTTCATTACCATACCATTTCCTTTCTGAAGGGTTCGTAGTTTCTGCCCTTGGGTTCGTAGAACTTGGGCAAGAATTCAACAAAATTAAGTCGCAACGAGTGAATCGTTGGACTGAAAACACCTATGCACATGTTTAACAAATGGACGGCCAGGGCGGCAGGCACGCCGATGACAAAACCCATCATGCCACCACCCATCATCTCGGGCAGGGCATTTGCGATGTCCGCGAAGGCGATGGAGGCGACACCCAGCGCCATGAGGCGGCTGTAGGATAGGATATTGGCCGTAAGTCCGACGATTTCTATTGCGCCCATGGGGGCCATGCCGCCCATGCCACGAATCAGGTAAAAAACGCATGTGCATGCCAGTGCGGCGGCGAGCACGTAGCCAATGGCTGTGCCCAGGGGAAAATAACCGGTTGCCGATACCAGGGCTACTGGCAGGGCGCTAAGGCCCAGCAGCATGCCAAGCTTTTCCTCAGCGTGTTTTTTGTGCCCATGGGCGAAGCCCTCTTTGATGCCCATGATCAGGCCCAGGGGGATATGTATTGCGCCAAAGGCTACGGCACAGTATAGGAGGATTTCGGTTTTGTGGGCACGATGGAAAAGGGCGGTGCCACCAATGGCGTGCTCGACGAAATTGCCAAAGATTTCCCAGTAAATAACGCCGAAAACAATCGATGAGGCACCCATCCACTGGAAGATAGTCATGCCATCGCGAAGCGGGGCAATATGGCCGAATTTTTTCTTGGCCAGCCAGCCGATAAGAACAATGAGCAAGCCGTAGCCCGCATCGCCGAGGATGAACCCATAGAAGATGATAAAGGAGGTTGCCATCAGGGCAGTAGGATCAAAGCTGCCGTAGGTGGCGGGCTTCATTAAGGTCATGATGAGTTCGAAGGGCTTGAATATGGGATGGTTCTGGAGCAAGGTCGGAATACGGTCATGCTCCACATCTTTGTGGGAAAGTTTGGTCAGGGTGGCCTTGTTGCCAAATTGCTCCGTGAGTTTTGAGGCCAGGGCCTTGTAAGATTCACTTGGAATCCAGCCATGAACGACACCGATCATCTCACTTTGTGCAAAGGAGTCAACGACATGCAGTTGTGCTATCCGGTTGTCGATAAACTGACCGAGCGCCATCATGGCGGCACCCTCTGCATCGGCGAATGCATGCAGTTGGGAGATCACCTCATCGAGATCCGCTTGCAGCGCTGCTACCCGGGTGCCTATTTTTTTCATGACCTCGTCTACCGAGGTGCCGCAGGCATCGCGGTCCGGGCTGGTCAGCACGGATATTCCCTTGTGAGCGAGAAACGCGGAGAGGGCTTCGGTCTGATTTGGGGCGTGGGTAATCACCATGACTTGGCGGTTGCGATCAAGTTTCTTCGTCAGGAAACTGGCGGTGGAGCCGACTTCGGCAATGGCGGAGCGCTGGAGATCTTCCAAGGCACCCGCGTTATACCCTTCCAGGATAACCGCACGGGCCGTTTCGCCCAGAATGACACCTTGACCGATAAGCAGGGGCGTAATCGCTTCGATGATTCGTCCGTAATTTTGAATTACGGTCATATTGTCCTGCACATTCAGTTTTCGACGGTGCAAGGTGCGCAGTTGGCGGCGCCACGAGTGACACTGTTTCAACCGTGCCTTGAAGGCAAAGTCACCGAGTGCCCTGCCCATCGTAGAAATAGCGTCCTGGCTGGGCTTTGTCGTGAGAAGGGGGAGGGACTCCTGAATCAGCCCATGGAGCTGCTCCAATTCTGCCAGTTCCGCTTTGTCTGCCTCGGGAAGGTGTACGCGGTGAAGAAAACCAGGGTGATTTTCCAAGGCGAGCGACACTTCCTCTACATGGACGACTCCCTGTTCTTGCAGGAGGGGCACCATGGCCAGAAGCTCGGAGCGAAGACAAAGGATTTCTACCCGGTCCATTGGGGCGATCATAGGGTGAGTCTCTCTACTTGTGCGCCTTGGTTTCAATAAGGCCTGAAAAACTAGAAGTCTCTGTGCTGCGGGTCAACCAGGACCATAAGGTCTTGGTTGCATCCTGTCTTAGTCGGTGCCTGGTAAAATGCGGGTGATGAGTTCATCACACACGGTCGAAGTTTTGCTGGCCGATTCGGCACGAATTTTTTCTATCTGGACTGCGGAAGCTTCCTGGGTTTTCGTCCGCTCGGCTTCCCGGGTCTTGGCGGCTTCGCGTCGACGCGCCGCAACGTCTTCATCTAATTTTGCATTGGATTCCTGGAGAAAGGAGGCACCAGCGGCATGTGCGTCTTCGACGAGCTGCCGCGCCTCTTCCCGGGCGCGATCCAAGTCTTCCATCAACGCACTTTCGTGCTGGGCAACGGTTTCGAGCAAGGATTCTGAAGCCATAATTCAGGTGGCAGCTCCGTCTAGGGTGGAATGTGATGGGGTACATAGTAGCAACGCGCCTATTCCCATAGGCACGACCTGCGTCGAGCAATAAAGCCTTTGCCGTGCCCAAACGCTTGGTTTTGCAAAAAGAGAATGAATCATGCCAAAAACAGGGGCAACCAGTCAAGCAAAAAAACTGTTATTTTATATCTATTCATCCCCGCATGCTGGATCTCCATGTTGGGAGAATATATACTTTGCTGGAGGTAACCAAGCTAAACTGATTTGTGCTGTGCTGAACATCAAGTAATTGGCGAAACAACTTGATTCGGAGCAGGGAGAAAGTGTATAAGTATCCCGATTCCGCGCTACCGGGTATTGGGCGGTGGTGGTATGGCGTGTGGCGGAACGGTGGGAGTATTTTGCGTTGATGATCGATTTGAGCGTCGATCTGGCGAGGTGATTTCGGCTGGTAGGCCGAGGCTTAGCAAGGTGTCGGTGTGTTCCTGTGGAAGTTTTTTGCAGGGGTATCCGGTTGCCACGCGGCAAAAATACTTCATTAGCAGTGATTCCCCAAGTCCGCTTATGGTGTGTCAAGGT
>JAJRPE010000615.1 GCA_024280935.1 Candidatus Hydrogenedentota bacterium | reverse complement strand
ATGCGGCGCTTCTACATGGACTACGCTGAGCGCAGCCCTCGAATTGTGCAAACAGTGTCTGCACAATCTGACAGCACGGCAATTGTGCAGACACTGTCTGCGAAATTGCAGAATGCCCATAACTCCCCCTTGCCCACCGAAAAACTGCAACACTCTTTCTCCCTTAGCTGGTCTCACTATGTATTGCTCTTGAGTATTCAGGATCTGGATGAACGAAGCTTCTACGAGATAGAGGCCGACTCTGAAAGCTGGTCGTTACGCGAGCTGAAACGACAAGTAGCCTCCTGCCTCTACGAACGGCTGGCCTTGAGCCGAAACGAGGAATCCGTCAAAGAACTTGCCCGAAAGGGACAGATTGTGCTCCGCCCGGAGGATATTCTGAAGGAACCCTACGTGTTGGAGTTCCTTGGGCTTGATGAGAAGGCATCCTACAGCGAATCGGACCTTGAGCAAGCCATCATCGACCTGATCGAGCACTTCCTGCTTGAACTCGGCAAGGGCTTTCTCTTCGAGGCGCGGCAAAAACGTTTTACCTTTGACGAAGACCATTTCTTCGTCGATCTTGTCTTCTACAACCGCCTCCTTCGCTGCTACGTGCTCATCGACCTCAAGCTCGACAAAATTACCCACCAGGACCTCGGCCAGATGCAGATGTACGTGAATTATTTCGACCGACACGTCACGTTGCCCGACGAAAATCCCACCATCGGAATCCTGCTCTGCAAGCGCAAAAAGGATGCCATCGTCGAACTCACCCTTCCGCCGGATGCCAATATTCACGCACGGGAATACAAGCTCTACCTCCCCTCGAAAGAGCTACTCCAGGAAATGCTTATGGAGTGGGCGCGGGAAGCAGGAAGAAAAGGGGTGACGAAGGGGGCTTGAAGCCCTCAAGCCGAATGGTGCCTAAGGAAGCTTACGGCGGGTCAGCCGTATTCGGAGGTGCGCCGGATGTGCATCGAGCCAGACGGGCAATGCTGAGCATCACACCCCAACGAATTCCATGTTCCTCAACGGCCTCAATGGAGTATTCAGAACAGCTCGGATGATAGCGGCAACAGTTATTACGTTCGACCTCGTGCGATTGGATTGTTATTCGTTGTAGAGTGAATCTTCTATGCATCAGGCTTCGCATTTTGTGGGGGGTGTTGTCTCGATGAGAGGTGCCTGAGTAGCCATTGGTGGGAATATATCGTGTGATGCGTTTGCTCTCTAAGACGAGGACGAATTCGGCAGGCACCCGCCGGATTCATCCCGCAGATCTTTACAAGTGCAACGTCTCATGCTAGTATATAGTCAACAACACCCCCCACGCCTATCCGCGATGCGCACCAGGGGGGTTACTCTTTCTTCGGGGAACACATGGTGTAATGCCCAAGAATGCCAAGACCTACAAAGAGCAACTCAGAGTTCTAACCGACCGGGGCTTGGTCGTTAATGACCCGAATTCGGCTGAAGAGTGGCTGCGGCACCACAATTACTATCGGCTTTCCGCCTACCGATTCCCTTTTACAGTTACTGGCGACCCGGATACATTCTTGGGCGGCACCAAGTTTGGGCAACTATCGGATTTATACCGCTTCGACGCTGAACTGCGTCAATTAATATTTGAGGCATGCGGTAGGATCGAAATATCCGTCCGTGCGCGATGGGCCTATGAAATTGGACACCAATACGGCCCACTAGGTTATTTGGATAGCCAGCACTTCAAGAACCCGCAGACTCATACTCACATGATCGATAGGCTTCGTAAGGAGATGAAGAGAAGCACCGAGGAGTTTATTAAGCATCACCAAAAGTGCTTGAAACAGTCTTGGCCTCCAGTTTGGGTCATATGCGAGATCGCCTCATTCGGGGTCATGTCGAAACTATTGGCAAATACGCAACCACCCCGCCTCCGGCAGAACATAGCAGACACCTACGGATTGGATGAGAAGACATTCTGCTCGATAATTCATCATTTTACGGTGCTGCGCAATATGGCTGCCCATCATGCGCGAATCTGGAATCGTCGACTTACTTTTACGGTCCGGTTGCCGAGAAACAAACCACAAGGCCTCGCAAAAAACTTCTTCATCGACCCGAAGGAGGCTAAATCAAAGGTGCGCAAGATCTACAACACACTCGTACTGCTCATCTATATGACGCAGCAGATTGAGCCTGGTGGAACTTGGCCCAGACGACTTCTTGAACATCTCAATACACTCGATCCAAGCCTGATTCCCGCCATGGGTTTTCCCACAGACTGGCGCACGCGGCCAATCTGGAAAGGGCGAACTGGGTGCCGACTGAACAAGGACTGACTCATGCCACTCTACGAAATGATGCCCGAATCCTTCCGCCCGATTGCGCAAGCCTCCTTCACCGATCTCAAGGTCCGCGAGCGTGAAGACCTCCAACGCTTGCTGCGCACGCAAATCGAGGTGCTTGAGGATGACTTGTATGTGCTGAGCGAGGAGTTTGGCGACTGAGAGGACAGCCGTAGGCGTATTGATCTGCTGGCCGTTGATTAACAGGCCAATCTCGTGGTAATCGAACCAAAGTAAGCTTCGCCCACAACCCAGGATTCAAAAAAAGGACCGGCAAGGGTGCCACCCTCACGCGGAGGAGCGAAGCGGGGGAGCTTGCGGGTGCGATCCACCAGAATAGACTCGATCTCAAAAAAGATTGTCCAGGTTGCCGGGGCGCGTTCTCAAATCGAGTGATAACAGAACATAGAAAGTTTTTGCAAACCCGCACCCGCAAACTTAGCCGGGAACCGGCTGCGTGTGAGGGTGGCACCCCCGACGCTTCCTTTGCAGACTCCAGGCACCTCAAAATATCGAATGTTGGTCATCCTGCTGAGTATGTTTTAAGCGTTATCGCCATAACAACTTATGGATATGGTCGCATGAATCTTCTTGTTTTTTATAGCGGTTCTTCCAGATTGAGGCACTAAAGCGCACCAACGATGGCGGCCACATGGAACTGCAAGCTCTCCGCTACGCGAGCATGGTGTCTGCCATGACTTTTGAGCGTGCGGTGCGGATCCATGACGAGTTTCTAGCGCGTATGGGCGTGGGGGAGAAGGAAGCCGAAGCGGGCATGCTGGCGTTCCTCGGCTGGGACGAAGCGGATGAGGAGGAGTTCGCCACCGATGTTCGGATTGTGCTGGTGTCTGAGGATTTCGGAAAGGAGCTCACCACAGCGGTGTTGTGGCTCCGTGATCGCGACATCGACATCCGGTGCATTCGGTTGCGCCCCTATCAGGATGGTGAAGCACGACTTATAGATGTTCAGCAGATCATTCCCCTGCCGGAGGCCCATGATTATCAAGTGCAACTTCGGGAAAAGGAGCAGGCGGGGCGTAAGAAGCGTGCGGAGAGCTTCGACGTGCGCTTGAGATTCTGGGAAGGCGTGATCGCCTTGGCACGCAGTCAAGGGACCCGCCACGCCAACATCAAGCCGGGAGCCTACCAATGGCTGGGGGCCAGCGCAGGGATTCGTGGTCTTGGATTTAACTATGTCATCGTCCAGGAAAGCAGCATGGTGGAACTCTACATTGATCGGGGAGAAGCCGGGGAGAACAAGCGCATTTTTGACCAGCTTCATAGGGACAAGGACGATATCGAGGATCGATTCGGCGGGCCGCTGTCCTGGGAACGGATGGACACCAAACGGGGTTGCCGAATCAGGTACGTCGTCGAACGTGGCGGTTACCGCAGCCCCGAGACGCAGTGGCCCGCGATTCAGTCGGAAATGGTCGAAGCGATGGGCAAGCTGGAAACCGCCCTTAAACCCGCTTTGGAAGCGCTTGATATGTAGCGCCATTGCGTGCCAAACAAAAAATATCTCACGCAAAGGCGCGAAGACGCAAAGAAAATAACCTGCGGGTGCCACGGATAGGCCTCTCGGGGCTTACCCGTGTATTTCCCGCTGGTGAGGAAAGTTCTCCAGCAACCACGGTTCTACACGACAGTCATTAGAATCCGTTCCTGTTGCACTTGCCTGTGTGTGCCGTTAGAATGGTGGGTGATCTGCCCGTGGTGGTCATGGGCAAGTTCATATGGAATTTCTCGGACCAGGGGAGATGATGTGATGAAGGTGTTGTTTTCGGTTTTCACTGGGGTCGCTGTCCTGTTTCTGGCAACCTTCAGCCACGCGGATGTGCTGGAAACCATCGATACAAGTCGCGTAAGCGTGAGGGGTGAAATCGGACATCGGATTGACGTTACCATCGACAACAATCTGCTCGCCCTGGATGCCGATGGCGACTTCCTCAAACCCTTTCAAGAAAAGAAGGCCCAAGGTGGTTACATCGGCCTTGGGAAGCTGATCGATGCCTTGGTCCGCTCCGCAGCCTATTCGAAGGATCCCCGGGTGCTGGAGCGGAAGCGGCATGTCGTGCGCGAGATCATCGCCACCCAGGACGCCGACGGCTATATCGGCCAATTTGTGCCCGACAAGCGCATGTGGGCACTGTGGGACATTCACGAGATGGCCTATCTCATTTATGGGCTGACCATGGACTATCAGTTCTTCGAAGAGAAGCCCTCACTCGAAGCCGCTCGGAAGGCCGCTGACTACCTCATCACCCATTGGAAGGCGGAGCCGACCCCCAATCCCGGTGGTGGTAGCATTACCGTGTACATGGCCGTTACCGGTCTGGAACCGGCTCTCCTGGCCCTGTACGAATCGACCGGCGATCAGAAATACGTCGATTTCTGCGTCGTCGAGCGTAATCTGGCAGCGTGGAACGGCCCTATTGTATTGGGGCGGTGGGGACCCATTCAAGGGCACGCCTACGCCTACATGACCCGCTGCCTGGCGCAAACGCGCTTGTACCGTATACAGCCCGATCCAAAGCTCCTCGAGACGACACATAAAATGATCGACTTCCTGCTGGAACACGACGGACTGGTTATCACGGGCACCTGCGGCCAACACGAATGCTGGCACAACACACAGGAGGGCGCGGCCACCCTCGGAGAGACTTGTGCGACCGCCTATCTTATTCGCTTGCTGGATAGTATGTTGCGCCTGGAGGGCGACGCCAAATACGGCGATATGATCGAGCGGGCCATCTACAACGCCCTGTTCGCGGCCCAGTCCCCCGACGGTCGCCAAATTCGCTACTACGCTCCTTTTGAAGGTCCGCGTGTTTATTTCGACGGCGACACCTGGTGCTGCCCGAGCAATTATCGGCGAATCATCGCGGAATTGCCGCGCATGATCTACTACCGCCAGAACGGTGGTATCACCGTGCTGCTCTACACGGAATCGGAAGCCCAGATCGACCTTGAAGACGACCTGTCCGTCACCGTCAAGCAGGAAACGGAATACCCCAGCGGCGGCAAGGTGGTGCTAAGCATTGAGCCGAGTCGCGACGCGGCGTTTGACCTTCGGTTTCGGGTTCCCGGTTGGTGCGATAGCGCCCGAGTATCGGTGAATGGCGAGGCGGTGGACACGCCCCTCGTCGCCGGCAGCTTTGGAAAGATACGCCGAATCTGGAAGAAGGGCGACCGGGTAGAATTGGACCTTCCGATGACACTGCGGCTCATCAAGGGAACCCAATCCCAGGCGGGACGCGTGGCAATAATGTATGGCCCAAGGGTTTTCACGCTGAACCCCGAACGAAATCCCGAACTCGGCGACACGAATCCGCGAATTCTCACCATCGATCCCGCGACCCTCCAGGGTCCCTTTCCGGACGATTCCCTGCGACCTGGTGGCCGGTCCTGCACCATTAAGGCTTGGCTAACCACAAGCTGGTATCCCATGACCCCCCACAATTGGACGCTCAAGCTAACGGAGTTTCCCGATCCTGGGGGCAAGGCGACCTACTTCCATGTGCCGAATCCCGCGTTGCCCGACTATGTCGACGACGAATTGTTGAGAAAACGTTGAACGAGACAAGACAGAGTTTGATGAATTCCCACATGCATTACTTCAGATGCACATCCCACAATTGTTCCGCGCCGACCGGGCCGCCATCGGGCCGTATATGGCGCGCTGGACTTGTGGGGGAAAGACGGTAGTCGCCGTTGTCAGGGTCCAGGAATTTTGGATCGGCGAAGCGGGAGTGTTGGTCCAGGCCGGTGATCTTCTGGTAGTCCTGAAAGCCCGCGATCTTCTCTTTGAACCAGTAGGCCATGATGCCCTGCTTGCTGAACCACAGGTTGTGGTCCATCTCCGGCAAGGGCTTCCAACCCGCTGAGTAGCGGCTCCCCCAGTCGGTTACGTTGTAAAAGATGTTGTACTTGACCACGATCCCCGACGTATCCGCCACGTTGGCGTAGAACATCAGGTGGCTGCCATTGGGATCGGGACGTTGGGCATGGGACCACACGACGCCCGCATTGACGCAGGTGTTGTTCACAAATTGTATATTCCGAGTCACCGAGCTTTCTGGCCGGTTCCAGTACTCGAAGGAATACTCGCAATTCCAGATGATGTTGTTGCGGTAGATGATATTCTCCTGCCGCACGTTGGGCGCGTTGTTCTGGTTGGTCAATGCGGCGTCATAGACTTCCCAGATGCGGCAGTTCTCGACCAGATGATCGCTTGCCGCGCCCCAGAATTCGATGGCGTTGCCGTAGCGCACTGGAACGCCATTGGGGCGTGTATGTTGATGTCCGCCACCAATGTAGCTGAGATCGCAGTTTCGGATAGTCACATGATGGGTGTTCCCACCGCCAATGCCGTGGGCCGCGCCATATTTCAGGGCCAGGCCATCGTAGGTCACGTGATGCGCCCCGCTCTGGTCCACGATGTGTCGCTTCATGGCGAATTCGATACTTTCGTGGCGAGTCGCCGGATTCGCCGTGCTGTAGAGATAAACCCGTCGCGACGGGCCATCGTAATAGTAGTCGTAGGGCTTTTTCAGCTCACCCATGGACCACTTCTTCCACCCACAGATCGTGCCGTGGTCGAAGATGATGTTCCCCACATCAACCGAAAGGGGGGCGACAACGCTGGGCGTGGCAGGATACAAACCCTGCGGCTGGAAGTCGAAAACGGCTCCGGCGGGCAAGGTTTCCCCAAGATTAATGTGCAGACGGCTCGCCGCCGCCGATTTATTTACCGAAAACACTGCCTTGAACTCAGTCCATTCGGGGCTGATCTTCCCGGTAATGGGCTTGGCCGTGGCGAATGATGTCCAGGGCGCAGAATCCATGCGAATCGTCATGGGCGGTACGGGAAAGGGTTCGCTGCTGCGCGCGCGGAAGGCCATCACCAGCCAGGTGCCCTGCTCAATCGGCGGCAGTTCCGGGCCCCATACCTGCACGTGATTCGGAGCGCTTCCGCTGTTGTTGCAGGTGATGCGGATTGCTTGTCCGCCTTCTTCCTCTTCCTCGCTCAGGCTTACGCGGGCACCCGCTTCCTGGTGACGGGACCACGCGCTCTTCCGTAGATCGAGTAGCTGTCCGTCAAGGCGGTATTCCGTCGGCAAGGTTGCCCACACGTTGCCCTCGATATTCACCCAGTCCTCCGGGAGGCTGCGCGGCAGTGATCCGAGAAGCAGCGGTTTCGCTCCCTGTCCGTAGGAAGCATAGGTGACGGGGGCGGTCTCGTCGCCGCTGTCTGGGAGCAGCGAGCCGCGCCAGATACCGCCACACTTGAAGCGAAGGGTATCGCCTGGTTTCAGTTCAGCGGCGTTGACGCGCCCCAGACTGCGCCAAGCCCGCTCTTCAGACTGCCCATCGGCGCTGTCCTGGCCGTTCTCCGAGTCGACGAAGAAGGTGCGGCGTGTATTGAGCCGCGCAAGTTTTTCAGATTCCTCCGCCAGCGATTCATGTGTCGGCGAAGGTGCCGCCGCCCAGACCCCGGCAGCGAGTATCAGGCAAATAGATGCCGTGAAGAAAACTGAAGTGGGAATTCTCATAAACGCGATCCTTAGGCTTTTGACCAAATTAATGTTGCTAAGTTTTCAGTGCGTGCGGCATTGCACCTGAAAGCATCGTGATCGTTCCTTCTCAATTGCACGCCACCTGGAACATTCAGAATTTGGCCTGAAAGGCCTTAACAGGTTAGCCCAGGGCAACGCCCTGGGTATCAGGTCATCCCCCTTTTTCGCCCTGAAAGGGCATCATAGCACGCTCTCCCATTCCTGTTGTGCCCTTTCAGGGCGTTTCATTTTGTCATTTCAACAACCCAGGGCGATGCCCTGGGCTAACCTATTGAGCCCCTTCGGGGCAGCGTGTCCGAGACACTATCGCTTCGAAAGTAGGT
>JAJRPE010000030.1 GCA_024280935.1 Candidatus Hydrogenedentota bacterium | reverse complement strand
GTGATACGCTGCCGACTTACCATGTTGTAAAGGATACTAGCGACTGTGATTCCCCTGTTCAAGCGTTTTCCGGCACTGGCCGAAGCGCTCCCCTATGAAGCCCTGGCCGACTTGCCCACGCCGGTGCGATCCTGTGCGGCTCTGGGCGTTGAAGCAAAGACCGAATCCCTCCATGTGAAATGCGATGATGTTACCGGCGCGGACTACGGGGGCAACAAGGTTCGCAAACTGGCCTTCCTGTTAGCGCAGGCCCGTAAGCAGGGGGCCACATCCACCCTGACCTTTGGCGCGGCGGGTTCCAATCACGCCCTGGCCACGGCCATCTACGCACGAAAACTCGGCTTTCAGCCCATCTCTATGCTGGTGCCCCAATACAACGCCCACAGTGTGCGCCGGAATTTGTTGCGCGGTCTTGCGGCGGGGGCGTCGCTGAATCATTTCGAGCGTCGACTGGATGTTGCCCGGGGCACCATCGGCGAGATTTTCGCGGCCCGCCGAGCGGGTGAACCCCGTCCGTTCATTATCCCCGCAGGGGGCAGTGCGCCCCTGGGCACGGTGGGCTTCGTAAATGCCGGGCTGGAACTGCACGATCAAATTGTCGAGGGCGAGTTGCCTGCCCCCGACACCCTCTATGTGGCCTCGGGCACCATGGGTACGTGCGTGGGGTTGCTCATTGGCTTACAGCTTGCGGGCCTCGATATGACTGTGATGGCCGTCGCCGTGACATCCCCCCCCTACACCAGCATGGAGAAGGCGCGTCGTCTCTTTGCGCGGACCGTGGGTCTCTTGCGAAAGGCGGACCCAAATTTTCCGACATTGGTCTTTCCCGAGGCGCAGTTTTGCCTGCGTGAGGACTATCTGGGTGAATCGTATGCCCGCTACACGAAAGCGGGTGTGACTGCGGTGGCGCAGGCCCGGGAACTTGCAGATATTGCGCTGGAGGGGACCTATACGGGGAAGGCAATGGCTTGCTTGCTGGGCGATGGCGAATCAGGGCATTTGGCGGGAAAGAAGGTGCTGTTCTGGAACACCTACAACAGCGTTTCTCAGGAGTCGGCGATAAAAGATATAGATTACCATCAACTTTCTGCGCCCTTTCATCGTTACTACGAAGAAGCGGTCCAGGAACTGGACCGCGTTGAAGGGTGAACTACTGTGTTTTTGGAAACCGGCTGGGGAGTGTTAAGAGTTGACTACCTTTGCGGTGCTGAATCCACGGAAATTGTGCCGATGATACTCTCGGATTTCCCGGAACGCGTCATTCGCGCAATGGGGGCAATAGCCATGGCTTGTGGATTTTTCGGGGGGCATCGTGCTCGGCGGATTTTTCCAGGTATCGTTTTCCCGGATTTTCTTACATACGCAACATTGAACTACCATAATGTGCCTGCCTTTCTGCATCGTAAGCATGCCGATAAGATAGGAGCATTAACCGTGCCAATAGGGCTTGCCCTACGATATTTGACTTAAATCCTTGTGAATACTTACACTACGGGGCCGATTGTGTAACAAGGTGGCCAGATTCTTTCAAAACCTCGTCGCTTAATAGGCACAAATTACCACGGCACCGTGCCAATAGTGCCGGGGTAGTGAAATTTATAGTTTGTATTTTTAACGGGCTATTTACTGTTTGCGCAGTATTTGTATGCGACAAATCGCCTGTTTTTTGTCACTGTGACGGAGATCTGCCATGATTGAGGTTCAGGGCCTGACCAAGTACTACGGTCCGATTGCTGCCGTTGAGGATCTTTCGTTCCAGGTGGGCCAGGGTGAAATCGTTGGATTCCTTGGTCCCAACGGCGCGGGAAAGAGTACGACCATGCGTATTCTCACGGCTTTTTCCCCGGCAACACGGGGTGAGGCGCGGATCGCCGGGTTTGAGGTGCATCAAGATCCGCTGGAAGTGAAGCGGCGCGTTGGCTACTTGCCGGAACGGGTTCCCCTCTACGAGGAGATGGTGGTGTCGAGCTTCCTGCGCTATGTGGCGGAACTCAAGGGGATTTCAAAGCATGACCGCTTGACCGAAGTGGGCGAGGCCCTGGAGCGCTGCGGACTCAGCGACATGGGGAACCGGCTTATCGCCAATCTTTCCAAGGGCTACAAGCAGCGCGTGGGCTTGGCCCAGGCCCTTATTGGCAGTCCGCCGGTACTTATTCTGGATGAGCCGACGGTAGGCTTGGATCCCGCCCAAATCGTCGAAATTCGAAAAATGATCAAGGGGCTGCGCGAAAAGCACACCGTGCTCATCAGCACCCACATCCTGCCGGAGGTGGCCATGCTCTGCGATCGGGCCATCATCATCAACCGGGGTCGCATCGTGGCGGAGGACAATATGGAGAATTTGACGGGCAGCGGCGGTCTGGAAGAGGTGTTTTTGCGGGTGGTTTCCGGTGATCACGCAATGAATGGCAGCGATAGCGCGAAAGGGGCCACGGCATGAACAACACCTGGGCCGTATGCAAGCGCGAGTTCAAAGCCTACTTTCTGACCCCCATCGGCTATGTGATCGTCGGCATGGTAACGATTATCGCGGGCATGTCCTTTTCGATATCCTTTATCACCCACGCAGCCATTACCCAGGACCCCACGGCCTATGCGTATACGGCGGTGCCTGATTTTGAGGAGACTTTTCTCAGCCCCTATCTTGTGTTTTGTGGCACGCTGATCATGTTTCTCACACCGCTGATTACGATGCGGCTCCTCGCCGAGGAACGAAATCGGGGCACCATCGAGTTTCTGCTGACCCAGCCCCTGCGGGACCGGGAGATTATCTTCGGCAAGTATTTGGCTGCCTTGGGCATGCTCGGCACTATGCTGTTGGTCGTTGTGGTGAACCTGTGTATCATGGGGTATTTCGTTTCTGTGGAACCTCCCGTGCTCATTTTCGGGCTGCTGACCGTCTTTCTTATGGGAGCGGCCTGTATCAGCCTGGGGTTGTTCGTGTCATCCATCACGAAGACCCAGATCATGTCGGGAACGGTGACCTTTGGCGTGACGCTCATTCTGTTTATCGTGGGCAACCTCGGCGAAGACATGCCCACGGAGAATCCGTCGCCCGAAGGCTTGCCGGACGCGCTGAGCGGGACCGTTGGTTTTTTCTATGCCATTGTTCGGGGCTTGATTGTGGAATTGCCGATTGACGCCCATGCCCGTGAAATGGCGCTGGGTATTGTGCAGCCGGTGGATATTGCCTATTACGTGCTCTTCAGCGCATTTTTTATTTTCCTGACCTTCCGCGCCCTGGAAAGTCGGAATTGGAGGGGCTAGCAACGTGCAAAAGCTTCGAATGATAACGGGCCTTGCCGCCCTTGTGCCTATTGCTGTCGCCGCCAATCTTCTGGTTTGGCAGCAGGCGGCCCTCATGCCCTTCGCGTGGGGGTTGCTACTGCTCGGCGTGGCCCTTGGTGTTGTCTGGGGTATTCAGGCGGCCGTGGGCCTGGCGGGGAGTGCGGGCTGGGAAGGCTGGGCGGCGGGCGGCGTGAATGCGGCCCTGTCGACCCTGTTTTTCCTGGGGATCTGTATTGTGCTCTATGTGTTCACGGCGGGCTGGGATGCCTCCTGGGATCTAACTCAGGAAGGCCGCCGAACGCTCGCGCCCCAGACCGTCCAGGTTCTTCAGAGCATGAACGAGGAGGTGGAGATTTTCTGTCTTTTTCTCAAGGTGGACGATGAGTTGGTGTGGATCGCGCAGG
>JAJRPE010000614.1 GCA_024280935.1 Candidatus Hydrogenedentota bacterium | reverse complement strand
TTGGCGTTACTCGTTTACCCACCTCCTTTCTTGAAGTGCCTCACCGTTTCGTTCTTAATGGTTGACTAAGTTTCGAGCCACTGCGGCTCACGCGCCCTTTCAGGGCTGTTAATTATTTCTTGCATTCTGACCCAGGGCGTTGCCCTGGGCTAACCTGTTAGGCCCCTTCGGGGCGGTCGCTCATGTGACATGGCTGTAACGATTGTACGCGGGTTCGCCCGTTGCGCCGAAGGTGCCACTTCTTCCGTGCAACGTCCCGGAAGAAGCGTAGGCCTATAAAAAAAGAGGAGGTTTGTGGGAATCCCAGCAGGAATTCCTGTAACAGTCAGTATTTCAGTTGGTTACGGATGTTGACATGAGTGCGAATACTGCAAGCAAGTTTTGGGTTGTGGGCGAAGCTCACCTTAGTTTTTACGTGGGGCAACAGGGCACCGACGGCGCATTTTCACCGCACGAACACAATGGGATTTGCCCGCCACCTTTCCTGAACGGTTCCGAAAACGGTATGCTACGTGCCACGGGACAGCAATGCAACCGACAGGCGACTTGAAACATCACCGTTCGTGAATGTACAAACGGCGCGGACGGGAGAGATGCCGTGCTTCAGGTCCCTTTCGTCCCTTCGGTTCTATTGAAATTACTAGGCAAACGCCCTTTGAATACAGGAGTTTACACACATGGCGGAAACCACCTACGATATGGTGCAGGATTACTACGGCAAGGTGCTCGGCGGCAGCAAGGATCTCAAAACCGATGCGTGTTGTTCGCTGGACACGATGCCCCCCCACATCCGCGCCATCGTCAAGGAGCTTGAGCCGGCCATCGTGGAGCGATTTTATGGTTGTGGCTCGCCCATTCCGCCTGCGCTGGAAGGGTGTACCGTATTGGATCTCGGTTGCGGCACCGGGCGCGATGCCTATGTCTGCGCGAAGCTGGTGGGACCCAAAGGCCATGTGATTGGCCTGGACATGACCGACGAGCAGATCGGCGAAGCCCGCAAGCATAAGGAGGCGCAGATGAAGCGCTTCGCTTACGGCGATGCCAATGTCAGTTTCGTTCAGGGCTATATGGAAGCGCTCGGGGATGCCGGTATTGCCGATAATTCCGTCGATGTGGTCATTTCCAACTGCGTAATCAACCTGTCGCCCGATAAGGAGCAGGTGCTGCGCGAGATTTTTCGTGTGCTCAAGCCCGGCGGCGAGTTGTATTTTTCCGATGTGTTCGCCGACCGCCGACTGCCTGTCTCCTGGCGGGACGATGCCGTGCTCATGGGTGAATGCCTGGCCGGGGCGCTCTACCTGGAAGACTTCCGGCGAATTCTTTCCGACTGTGGCGTGCCGGATTACCGGGAAACGACCCGGCGCTTGCTGACGATTGACGACCCCGCCATTGAAGCAAAAATCGGCATGGCGAAGTTCTGCTCCATCACGGTCCGTGCCTTCAAGCTGCCGTCGCTGGAAGATCGCTGTGAAGACTACGGCCAGGTCGCCCGCTATCTTGGTACGGCGGAACATATGCCCCATGCCTTCGAACTCGACGACCACCATATCTTTACCACGGGCAAGCCCATGCTCGTTTGCGGCAACACGGCGGCCATGCTCCAGGAAACCCGTTTCGCGCCCCACTTTGAGATCACCGGTGACCGCAGTACGCACTTTGGCCTCTTTGATTGTGGCGGCGGTGCTCAGGGCCACGGTGATGACGCGGAAACGGCGGGGTGTTGCTGAGCGCACAGGGAATACGCTTGGAAATCACGAGGGCTTGTGGACAGTCCCCCCCTTGAGAGCCTAAGCTGATTCCACAGCTTCTTCTCGGTTACCATGCGTGTTGTCCAACCAAGGGGAAACCACTGTGGGCTTATGTTCTTCATCCTTGTCCGTCAAGGACATGGCACGGTTGTGCCATAGCCTCAGCACGCTCTACGACAGCGGGGTGCCCTGGCAATGATGTCGTTGGGCTAGGAAGTCTGAGGCTGGGACGCAATACCTTGTCCTATAGCTCGACGAACACCTTCAGCAGATGGATGGCGGTGGCACAGGTGCCTTCCCCTTCGGGATCCACGGCGCAGGTGATGGCCGGGTCTTCGCGCCAGGAAAATTCGAGGGCATCGCCGAATTCCTGGTAGAGGCCGTTTTGCGCCTGCTTATCGGGAACGCGGCTCGCCTCGAATCGGAGGACGACGTTGCGTTGTGTTGCGATGACGCCCTTGAGGCCCGCTTCGCCCGCCAATGCGCGAACGTGCATAACATCGAGGAGACGGCGCACCGGCGCGGGGGGCGTGCCAAAGCGATCCTTCAATTCCTGGCGAAGCTCGTCCACCTCCTCCGGCGACTGAACGCCCGCAATACGGCGATAGAGGGTCATTTTCTGCTGCGCCGTGGGTATATAGGCATCGGGGATGAAGGTGTCGATCTGGAGGTCGAAGGGCGGCAGGCTCCGCTTTCGGATGGGTTGTCCCTGGTGCTCCGCCACCGCCTCGGCGATGAGATCCTTGTAAGTTTCATAGCCCACGGAGGCGATGTTGCCGCTCTGCTCGCCGCCGAGGATATTGCCGCAACCACGAATTTCCAGATCGCGCATGGCGATGCGAAAGCCCGAGCCGAGGGAGGAGAAATCTTCGAGCGCTTTCAGCCGTTGCTGGGCCTCTTCGCTCAGGGCCTTGTCACCAGGGATGAGCAGGTAGGCGAAGGCGCGGTGTTTGTAGCGCCCGACGCGACCGCGAATCTGGTAGAGTTCGCCAAGTCCGAAGGTGTCAGCCCGGTCCACGATAATGGTATTCGCATTGGGGATATCGATGCCAGACCCGATAATGGTGGTACACACAAGGACATCGATCTTCTTGTGGATGAAGGCGGTCATCACCTCTTCAAGCTCGTGCTTCGCCATCTGGCCGTGGCCGATGCCCACCCGTGCCTTGGGCACGAGCTTGTTGACCATGGCCGCCGTGCGCTCAATGGTCTGTACCCGATTGTGCAGGAAAAACACCTGGCCTTCGCGGGCAAGCTCCCGTGTCACCGCCTCTTTCACCACCTCGGCATCCCACGCTTCGATACAGGTGTGAATGGGGAGGCGGTCGTTGGGCGCGGTGTTGATGAGGCTCATGTCGCGAATCCCAATCATGGAGAAGTGGAGCGTTCGCGGTATGGGCGTGGCGGAAAGGGTCAGGATGTCCACATGGACGCGGAGCTTCTTGAGGCGCTCTTTCACGACCACGCCAAAGCGCTGCTCTTCGTCGATGACGACGAGTCCCAGATCCTTGAAGTTTACATCCTTGGACGTTATGCGATGGGTGCCGATAAGGATATCAATTTCCCCGGCTTTTACCCGGTCAATCGTCTCCTTTTGATCCCGGGCACTGCGAAAGCGATTCAACAGCCCGATGCGGACCGGAAAATCGGCCATCCGCTCGCTGAAGGTCTGAAAGTGCTGTTGGGTAAGGACGGTTGTCGGCGCAAGCACCGCAACCTGCTTGCCGTCCATAACCGCCTTGAAAGCGGCACGCAGGGCTACCTCGGTCTTGCCATAGCCCACGTCGCCGCAGAGCAGCCGGTCCATGGGGCGCGCGGCTTCCATGTCCCGTTTGATGTCGTCGATAGCCCGGGCCTGATCCGGGGTTTCGTCGTACTCGAAGGCGTCCTCAAACTCCCGCTGCCAAGGGGTGTCGATGGCGAAGGCGTGGCCCATGTTGCCCTCCCGCGCCGCGTAGAGTTTGACCAGTTCTTCGGTCATATCGTGGACGGCCTTCTTGACCGTCGACTTCTTCTTGGCCCAGCTCTTGCCCCCGAGACGGTCCACCTTGGGTAGCGCGCCGTCGCCACCGGAATATTTTTGCACCGTGTCAATCTGCGAAACCGGGATGTACATGACATCCTTGCCCGCGTATTGAATGGTCAGGTAGTCGCCCATCTTGCCCTTGATACGGCGGAGGCCGACGTAGCGCCCAATGCCATTGTCCACATGGACGATATAGTCTCCCATTTTCAGGTCGCTGAATTGGGTGATGGTCTGGCCCGCTTCAAAACGACGACGTTTTCGGCGCATATAGTGACGTCCGAACATTTCCCGTTCACTGAGGACGGCCAGTTTTTCGGCGTTGGCGGTAAAGCCTGCCTGCAAGCGGCCAATGGAAATTTGCAGATCGAAGGCATCCTCGCCGGGGCGATAGCCCTGCTCCTCCAGAAGCTCATAAAGGCGGCGGCGCTCACCGGTGTTTACACACAAAAGCTGGACCGAAAAATTTTGGAGGTCCCATTCCTTCAACTGCGCCCAGAAGTCGCCGCTGTGGCCCGCCCAGCCCGTAATGGACTGCATGGGTGCCTGAAAACGGGGCGTGTCGTCGTGCCGGTCATAGCCGATCTGGGCAATGTGGATTTGCTTGAACTTCGCAAGTTTCTCTCGGGCTTCGTCCCAGGGCAGGTGATAGTCGCTGCCACCCAGTTGCTCGGTGAGTTCCTGGGCGACCTCCTCCAGCCGCAGGGGTTCGTCCAGCACGATAATGGTGCTCTTGGGAAAGTAGTCGGTCAGCGCGGTAAATTGACTGGTGGCATCCTTGCTTGCAAGCAGGGCTTTCTCCGAGCGGGGCAGGATCTGCAAGGAGTCCTCTTGCGACACACTGCGCTGGGTTTCTGGCTCGAAACAGCGGATGGTATCGATCTCATCGCCAAAGAACTCGACACGATAGGGCAGTTCGCTGGAAATGGGAAAGACATCAACGATTCCGCCCCGAACGCTGATGTCGCCACGATGCTCCACCATGGTTTCTCGGCTGTAGCCCATGGAAACGAAGCGCGCAAGCAACTCATCGAGATCGTATTCTTCGCCAACGGTCAGCGCCAAGCTGTCTTCTGCGAGGCGCTTGCGGTTGACCACGTATTGCAGCAGGGATCGCAGGGGGGCGACCGCCATCATGGTGGCACCGGAATCCCTGGCGGCGGAAAGCCGCTTGAGGGTGTTCATGCGCTCCGCCACAATGTCGTCCGCCGGGTTCATGGTATCGCTGGGCAGGACCTCCCAGGCCGGAAAAAGCGCCGTCTGGTCTTCATCGGAAAAGGTGCAGAGATCGTCGTGAATGCCCTCGGCTTCCAGACGGCCTGCCGTAATGAACAACAGGGGCGCATCAAGTTGCGCGGCGATCTGGAGGGGAAGCAGTGTTTTTCCCGAACCCCACGGCCCCACAATTTCGACTTGAGGCGTGTCCTTGCGCTTGAGTCGCTTCGCAATTTGCTCAACCGCGCTGAATGTGGGTACCGCTACTGCCATGGCATCGAATTCCGGTGGGTTTTGCTATGAGAGGGAACCTTGGTCCTCATAACAGCCCTGAGGGTGCCACCCTCACACGCAGCCGGTTCCCGGCTAAGTTTGCGGGTGTGGGTTCGCGGAAACGCTCTGTGTCATTGCGTAGTCCGGGAGGGCGTAACGACAACGCACGCCGTACTAAATCTGTTCTGGTGGCTCCTTGCATCCGCAAGCTCCCCCGCTTCGCTCCTCCGCATGAGGGTGGCACCCTTGCCGACTTTTGTGGGTGGGTATGGATTGTGGGCAAAGTCAGATACCGCCCGCACCTCCAGTACAAAAAGTGCTACGCTTCCCCGCGATCAATGAGGGATTCGCGTTCCGGGCCGACGGATACGTAGCGAATTCGGCAATCGATGCGCTTTTCGATTTCCAATACGTAGTCCTGAGCCGTCTGGGGAAGATCACAAAAGCTCCGAACGCCTGTGATGTCTTCCTGCCAGCCCGGCACTTCTATGTACACCGGCTTGGACTCGTCCAACATGGCGTTGATGGGAAAGTTGTCGATTTTCTCGCCCTTGAAATCATACTGGGTGCAAATCTTCAGGGTGGGGATGCCGCTGAGACTATCCAGCTTGGTCAGGGCCACTTCCGTGGATCCTTGAATGCGGACACCATACCGGGTGGCCACGGCATCGAAATGGCCGATGGTCCGGGGGCGACCCGTGGCCGCGCCATATTCCTCCGCCGTTTCACGGAGGGTATCGCCATCGCTTTCGTCCATTCGGGTAACAAAGGGTCCTTCGCCGACGCAGGTGGAGAAGGCCTTTACGACACTCAGCACCCGGTCCAGGTTGTGCCCAAAAAGTCCACCGCCCACGGGCGCGTACGCAGCCAAGGTGCAGGACGATGTGGTAAAGGGGTAGATGCCAAAATTGAGGTCGCGGAGCGTACCCAACTGGGCTTCAAAGAGAATGTTCTTGCCCGCCTTGGCCGCATCGTCCAGGAGCACGGTCGTGTCGCAAATCATATCGCGGATTTCAGCGCCATACTTCTCGGTCCACGCCAGGGTCTCTTCCAGGGTAATGGCACCATTCTTGTCATAAAGGCCCGACTGAAGTTCCTTGAACTCGATAAGGTCGGCAAGGCGTTCTTTCAAGCGCTCCGGGTAGAGAAGCTCGCCAATCTGGATGGCCTTCTTGACCGTGCGGTCACCGTAGGCCGGCGCAATGCCACGCCGGGTGGAGCCATAGGCCTTGCTGCCAAGGCGTTCCTCTTCCCAGCCATCCTGAAGACGGTGAAAGGGAAAACAGATGGTGGCGCGGTCCGAGATACGCATCGTCGGCTCGATGCCCCGGGACTTCAAATCGGCCAGCTCTTCGGCCAGTCCCTGCAAGTCGATCACCATGCCGGGACCCAGGATATTTGTTACCTTGGGGTTAAACACGCCCGAGGGGAGGAGGTGCAGCTTGAAGGTGCCGAATTCGTTGACGACCGTGTGCCCCGCGTTGTTGCCCCCCTGAAATCGAACCACATAGTCTGCGTCCTGGGCCAGGTAGTCCACCATGCGCCCTTTGCCCTCATCGCCCCAGTTGGCACCCACAACGATATCAATACTCATGTCTTGGCCTCTACGCTTCGCGCTCAAATGCCCTTGCGCCCAACAGGTGGTCACACACAAAATCGGCGGGCCGCTGTAAAGGGGGCCCGCCGGATGGAAATGGCTGTCTGCTATGGGATTCCCGGTTAGCGGGAGTAGAAACCAATAACCCCGGCCGTTTCCGGCTTGAAGGGCAGTGTTTCCGAATTCGGAGTGGCCGTCATGCGACCCTCGAAGGATTTGGAGGGGCGGTCCAGGTATTCTGGAATCGCCATAGGCGGATGTTCCACGCCTTCCGCAATTACAGGAACCTTTTTGCTCCGCTCGCGAATGCCAATCGTCATGCCGGGCTTGACGCGGAAGGAGGGAATGTCCACCTTCTCGCCATCAATAAGGATATGTCCATGGTTCACCAACTGGCGTGCGCCAGCGATGGTGGGCGCATAGCCAAGGCGGAAGCAGATGCAATCGAGACGGCTTTCAAGCAGCGCCAACAGGTTGGTGCCGGTAACGCCGCCCATGCGCTGGGCCTCCTTGAAGGTCTTGCGCATTTGACGTTCCATCAGGCCGTAGTGGGTGCGAATCTTCTGCTTTTCCAGCAGCTGCACACCGTAAACGGACATTTTCCGGCGCATATTCTGGCCGTGCTGCCCAGGCGCGAAAGGGCGCTTGTTGGAAGGACATTTCGCACTACCCCAGATACAAGATCCAAGGCGGCGACAAAGTTTGTGTTTGGGTCCAAGATACTTGCCCATAGCGCTCGCGTATTTCCTTTTCGTTGGACAGGCGTTATAATATTTTCGCCCAGTCTGATCGGGTAATGAATTGATCTTCGGCAGACGGAATCAGACATACTCGTCCCTGCCATATTTGAAGAGTTGCGTATGATACCGTCTGGCGGCGGGACATGTCAAATTTGATTTTCAGGTACGATGCCGACGAAGAAAGCGCATTGGACTGAAGTGGCAGCCACGGCGCTCAGTCGTGCAGCACGATCCCCAAAAGGCGAGTATCAACGAACCCTCGCACCTCGGGATCGTGCGGCTTGTGCCAAGTTAAATCCGAAACCTTGGGAAAGGATAACATATGTCCTGGAAATTGGTTGTTGTTACTCAGTGGGTGCGAGACGGAACTCAATTCCCATCCGGCCAATGTTTAGCCAACAGGCCGGTAGCGAACCCGCGTGCGTCTTGGTAACAAGGGGTCTGAAGCCGGGTGTAGCGAGGATGCAGGCCGTGTTGTTGAACCCCGAAATAGTCGATATTGTGGTCCATAGGGATAGCCGCGCTTCTGG
>JAJRPE010000613.1 GCA_024280935.1 Candidatus Hydrogenedentota bacterium | reverse complement strand
TATAATATATATCGATATAAGTATTTAACTGTGATATAATTAAGTCGTTGTTATTAAAAGAGATAGGTGCGAGATGATTTATATCACAGACCCGCGACAAGAAGCCCTGTTCGACCCCTTCGAGCACCTGCTGTCCAAACAAGCCTTCGAGGCCATAAAAATGGATGGCAGGGCGTTTTTCGCCACGTAATTCTGGAATTGTTGCCGGTAGAGGCGGTAGCGGGGCACTTCAACCCGGTAATTGGGCAGCCCACCAAAGAGTTGTACTCGATGGCTGGGATGATGCTCATCATGGAGTTCGAGGATTGGACGAAAGAGGAAGCTGCGCAAGCGTACATGTGCCATGTGGATTTGTGGTATGTCCTGAACATGGGGCCGGGTATGCACGGGATGTCCGGGCGAACGCTGGAGCGCTATCAGCGAATCTTTCGGGAGGATGAATTGGCGCAATTGGTTATGCATGACGTGACATCGCGTCTGGTGGCGTTGTTGGAGCAGGACATCTCCAAGCAGCGGTTGGATTCGACGCATGTCTTCAGTGACATGGCTACTTTCGGCCGGACACGGATGATGGGGTGACCATCAAGCGCCATGACCGGGCAGCCTGCGATGTCCATAAAGGTGTCGGTTATCAGGTGCCGCTCAGCGAAACATGCAGCGAAGATAACGAGGTGCAGTTGATTTGCTCAGCGATTCCCCAGACGGCGGTGCTGGAGAAACGAACTCTTGCCCGGCGAAATCCTGGCGGACGCGGCCTGCGGCAGCGACGAAAACGTACAGGACAGCGCAGCGGCGGGCGTGGATTTGGTTGCGCCGGTTTTGGGAAATACGCCCAAGGGCGATGCCATGACCATTGGCGCATTCGAGGTGGATGCAAAACGCGAAACCGTTCAGAAATGCCCTGCGGGCTATGCGCCCCAAAACTCCGAATATAATCCCCAGACAGGAACAACCCGCACGGTGATGGACCCCGATCTTTGCGCCGGATGCACGATGCAAGCAGGCTGCCCCATCAAGCAGACATGCAACGGCGCCCGCCTTGATCACACCGACAAGGAGCGCCGCCTCGACGAACGGTGCCGCGAGGAAAAAACGGATGAATTCCGCGAGCGCTACAAGAAACGTTCGGGCATCGAAGCCACCAACAGCGGCATCAAGCGACGAACGGGCATGGAGCGCGTAGGTATCCGGGGAAAAAAGCAGGGCCGAAGGTTCGGGTTCATATCAGCCTGGGGCAACGCCCCAGGTTTCTGGATCAGTCAATTTAACAGGGCTGAAAGCCCGTTTCATACCAATCAAGAGACACATTTCCCGCTGGATTATGGGCCGGGCCTTCAGCCCTGAGTTCTGTCCGATTTGAGACCTGGGGCGTTGCCCCAGACTGAGATAAAACGCACCTTCGGCGCTCAACGGCAAGAAAAAAAGCAGGCAAGGCAAGTCGCTCTGAACTACACCGTACCCTTGAACCGGAAGAACCAAATTTCACACGAAAACTCGCCCAAAGGCGCTGAAAACCATATTCCATCCGCCGTATAACAAGGACTTTTGTCGGGGCCGTCATTACTCGTTTCACGTTCGGCAACTCGATTGCTGCCCGTTTGCAGGGATCGTCGCCGTAGTTTTCCACGGACATAATAGGCGACCCACCATGTGTCGCCCCGTTTGGAAATGCTGTCCATCAGGAGATCTTCTGACACCTGTCCTTCACAATCCATGCACATTTAAATAAAAGCCCTGACAGCATCGCCATAAGCTGCTGTCAGGGCTGTATTTACAATGGTGAACGGGGTGGGGATCGAACCCACGACCACCGGATTAAAAGTCCGATGCTCTACCGACTGAGCTACCCGTCCAATGGGGAGGCACCGGGTATTCTCGGAGGAACTCCCGGTAAAAGGAACACGTATTATATGTGACGAGCCGTTTGAGGATCAAGGCTCAAACGCCCTCAAGTAGTTAATTGACAAGTAGGAAGCGCTATGCTACACTCCAAAGACCAGTACTGGATTAGGGAACGTGTGCCTCTTTGGGGCGCAATCAACGATAAATGTGGAGGCAGCGTTTTGGCTACCAAGCACCAGGTTATTCGAAGTGTAATTGCAGTTCTTCTGATTGGGGTTATGTTTGCCCAGGTGGCACCGGTGTCGGCGCAGCTATACAACCCGGAGGTGGATCTGCCTAAGCCCACCGGCTTGGAAAAGTCCCTCACGAAACTGGGCCGGGGCTTGTCCAACGTCTTGTTTGGCTGGGCTGAGATTCCTGTTACTTTCGACAAGAAATATAAGGAAGGCAAACCACTGGCCTACCTGCTGGGCGTGGTACCGGTACTGGGTGGTGCGCGGGCTGTAATGCGTACGGGCACCGGCGTGTTTGAGATGGCGACTTTTCCTTTCACGGATAAAGCCGTGAATTATGATGCGGTGCTGGAGCCGGAATACATTTTCTAGGGCAATGACTGTTTCTGGCCCGGGTTGAGCTTCATCCCGGGCCAGTTTTGTTTGGTGTTGGATTATGCGCGGGTTATCTCCACCTGCTGGAAAGCGATTGGGTAGTGATTAGCTGGAAGAGACAGGGCGAAGCTATTGTAGGCGGGCTGACGCTGGTAGGCGGAAACAAGGGTAACGTGGTGTTGGTTGGTACCGCGAGTAATCCCCGAGGGGCCACGTTGATTGTTCCAGGCGAAGATCCCAAAAAACCTCGGACGGCGCTTCTTCCTGCCGGTTGCGAGCAATTATTGCCCTGCGATTTTCTCGATATTCTCTGCATGCAGGAGCGTGGTTTCGGTGATCGGGACTTCCCCGAGCCAGGAGAACTTTCCTGATGGTCCCCGAAAACGAATTTGATATTGATACACTCCTTGACGAGGTGGTCACCCTCCCCAGTCTCCCGGATTCCGTCACAAAATTGACAGAGATGCTTGACGATCCCAGCTGCGACATGAAAGACGTTGCGGCCGTTATCTCCTCCGATCCGGCCATTGCGCTCAAGACGCTGCGCCTGGTCAATTCCGCATACTATGGGCTTGGTCAGGAAGTTACCAGCGTGGATCATGCGACGGTCTTGCTGGGGGCCAAAGTGCTCAAGAATCTGGCCATGACCGCCACGGCTTTTGATTGCATGAAGGCGAGCGCCGCCGACTTTCTCACCCATTCCGTTGCCTGCGGCCTGGCCATGAAATCCCTCGTGCTTTCCGGGTGCATCAAAGGTTTTGTGGGTTCGGAAGACGAGGCGTTTACCTACGGGCTTATTCACGACATTGGGAAGATAATTCTGGAAGAGTATCTGCCGGATGAGTGCGCGGAGGTGGGTGCGCTGGTTGAGGATGAGGGCATTCCGTGGTATAAGGCGGAACAGCAGGTAATCGGCGTGGACCATGCCGAACTCGGCGCACGTCTCGCCCAGAAATGGAAACTTACGTCCGCCGTGGTTAATGCGATTCGCGGGCACCACGACCTCTCCATGTGCGCTGAGGAACATCGCACGCTTGCGGCCAGCCTTTCCATCGCCAACCAGTTATGTGGTCTGAGCGGCTATGCGGCACATCCGAAGAATCTTCTGGACATAGACCCCGAAATGTATGTGGCTGCTGACATTAAGCCCGACGCGCTGCCCGGTGTAACGAATTTGTATTTTGATATGCGCTCCTCCCTTGACGAGCTTCTGACGCTGGCCGATTAGTATCACTCGACAAGCCAGGTCACTCCTGATTTTGTGCCGGGGTTACGGGCAAATGACACTACAACGCCTGTCGGCCATGCTGCCGACAGGCGGGTTTTTTTATGTGGCTTACCCAACTGACATGCCGACGCTTTCGCTGCCTGGATGAAATTGATTTCACGCCGGGGCCGGGCCTCAACATTATCCACGGCGACAACGCCCAGGGGAAGACCTCCCTTCTGGAAGCCTTCCTCTATGTCTGCACGGCCCGCAGCCACCGCACCCTCCATGAGCGGGAGTTGGTTTCCCACGGGGACGACGGTTTTTCCATCACCGCTGTGGCGCAGCGCTCGGATCGGGAAGTCACACTGGAAGCCCACTATTGGCAGCGCGCAAAACGCTTTAAGATTAACGGCGTCGCCCAAACCCGTATCAGTGACATCCTGGGGCGCATCAACACGGTATTTTTTTCCCCGGAAGACGTGGGGCTGATCAAGGGGAGCGCCACCCAGCGGCGGCGTTTTCTCGATATGGAAATCTCCCAGATCAACCCCCGCTATCTGGTGGCGCTCCAGCAGTACCGGCAAATCTTGAAACAACGCAACAGCCTCTTGAAACAACACCGCCCGGATCCCACCATGCTTGACGTGTGGGATGCTCAGTTGGTGCCTTCCGGTGAAACGGTTATGCGCGAGCGCGATGCCTTCGTGCGTGCCTTGTCAGTCCGGGCGACGGAAGCCTATGCCCGGATTGCCGCCGATGAGGAACTCGCCTTGGCCTACGCCCCGGATCTGGAGGATCCCGCCTCTTTTGCAGCAACCCTGGAGCAAGCGCGGGAAACGGATATCCGACGAAAGCAGACCACCCGAGGTCCCCATCGCGACGATATCAGCATCGTGATCGCCGGCAAACCCGCACGAATTTTCGGCTCTCAGGGGCAGCAGAAATCGGCCGCATTGGCCCTGAAGCTGGCCGAGATCGAGCTAATTCATGATCAGGCGGGGGAATATCCCATCCTCATGCTCGATGAGGTCCTGGCGGAACTGGACGCCCACCGGGCCCAGCACCTTTTTGAATCCCTGGCCGATAAAGTACAATGCTTGGTTACCACCACGGAACGGGAACTCACCGAGAAAATCGGAGGACGGCCCTACCGCCGTTATCAGATGACACGAGGCCGACTTGAAGCGCAGTAAACTCGAAGGCGTGGGGAACATCCTCGCCAAAATGAAGGCGACGACCGAACTCGGCAAGCACCTGGAGCACGCCGAGATCTGGGAGCACTGGCCCGATATCGTGGGCGAGGCGGTGGCGAAACATGCCCGCCCCAAGAGCATCAAGGATCTCCAGCTCCGCATTGAGGTGGACAGCGCGGTATGGATGCACAAGATTAACTATCGAAAATGGCAGATCCTCAAGCGCATCAATAAGCTGGCTCGCAAGGAATTGGTCTCGGATATCTACATCGTCTTGCTGGCGGATGGCGAATCGCTGGGGGACGAATAGTGAATTTGGAATGGTGAATAGTGGAAGAATTGTGAGCGAACGGCCGGAGACTCAAAGCGCTAGCCCCCGCATCCCCACAGGTGCCTTGCTTTCAATGGACAGGGCCTAACCCGCCAACCGGAGCTGATGATCATGCACAAGATTACGCGTATTGCCTATAATTCATCGGAATGGCAAAGGCCGACTGGTGACGCCAGCAAATCCGAAGTGTCGGCTACCTACAATAGGGAGTACGGTTTTGGCCATGAGGACTGGCTGTTCCGATCAGAGTGGCTATTAGATGGCTGGCGCTATGCCTATATCCAGGGTGTCAATAAGAGCCGCACCAAACTGCTGAAAGAGAGCTTACCATTCGATCTTACCCTATTCACGATCGAGCCCGACAAAAAACGGCGCTACGTTGCCACCATTGCTGCTGTCGAATGTCTTGACGACCAACAGGCGGAGGATGGATTCGATGAATTTAGAGAAAGAGGGTGGTACGATGACATGTTGTCAGAAATTGAGGATGTAGACGGCATCTCCTCCAACCTGGACAACATACAGCGGACCGCCGAATTTGTCCTCATCCTTAACGTCCGATTTCGGTTGGAGAATGTATATCTATATCCCCCCGAACACTATGCGATCGCCGCTGATCCCATCCTAAAGCTCACCCGTTATCAGCTTGTCGATGCAGATAATCTCGGACGCTCTTCCAAGAAAGATTCGTTTCACGGTCGCAGGGGAACTTCGACGCCGCCAATCGAAAAAACTTTCGAGCGATGTGCCATAGCTCCGGTTAAGTGTACGCCCGAACACACCCGAATGCAGGCCAAGTTGATGGAAGAGCTTAGGGTTGAGTACCCCAAAGCGCGCGTCATTCGGGAGCAGGATTTTATCGATGTCAGCGTTCAGACTGCAACCGAGAAGATCTTGTTTGAGATTAAGTCTGATCTCGATCCTCGAACGGTTATCCGGCAGGCCTTGGGGCAGATTCTCGAGTATGCATTTCATCCAAACCGAAAACATATTCTTCCTGTGAAGTTGGTGATCGTAGGTCGTCGCGAACTTGCGAGGGAGGACAATGTTTATCTGGATCGACTCCGAAAGGGATTTGGGCTGCCGATCTCGTATCGCGTCGTAGAACTTTCGTCGTGACGAGTTTCACAACACTCTCGAAAACCTTGAGTGTCTGCGGAAGTTTTGCCTGTTACGGCGGGAGCGGCTCCCTGAGGTTT
>JAJRPE010000612.1 GCA_024280935.1 Candidatus Hydrogenedentota bacterium | reverse complement strand
CCCAAAAACTTGCTTACAGTATTCGCACTCATGTCAATATCCGTAACCAACTGAAATACTGACTGTTACAGGAATTTCTCCTGGGACTCGCATAAACCTTCTCTTTTTTTATAGGCCTTATTAAAGTGTAAGGCACTAATCATATGGTTGTACGCACAATCGCCCCGTATTCATTGGGCCATACATACAACACACCCCGAAATATTGCAAATATGTTGCAAATGACTTTTGAAGCGTTCCGGAACGGATAGGTTTTGCCGTTCTTGCCGCGCCTTGTCCAGTCCGTGCTCACACCTCTACTCGGATCTATGATATGATCTTGGAATGCCCTTGCTTCGGCGAGGGTCCAGGCCCGGCCCTGTGGATGCCCCCTCCACCGGTCGGGTCGTTTTTTACCCCACCGCGCCCCACATCGCCACATCGGCCCCATGCCTACCTACCCCATCGTCACCCCGCCGCGCTTCTCCGTGCTCACACCTCCCCGATTTATTGACCACGCTCCACCGTGGGCGTATGCTGATTACTGGCACCCACTGCCATGCCGGAAAGGAATACTCCGATGGGAAAGAAGTACGGGTTTAGTTTTAGCTGGAAGCGGGCGATAGGGATATCATCGGCAAAGGGGAAGCTCAGCCGCAAGATAGGGATACCCCTCACGCGATCAGGACGGCAACGAAAGATGGGGAAGGCTGTCGGGTGCTGTATCCCATTCATGATGATCGTCTCCGCGCTCTTGGTCGTGGGATATCTTGCGTAGTGCCCCATACACCCGCCCACGTTGTCCCATATCCCACAAACGCCTACCCGCCCTTGTCTTTTTGCGTCCGAATCGTGCTGTCCATCCCCGGCCACCTCTGGACACAAAAAAGCCCCGCCTCGGATGTGAGACGGGGCGGGATGGCATCAGAACGATAGCCTGTTTAACCGGGCACTTCCACAAGTCCGCCACAATGATTGCATTTGCCTCGCTGTCCGGCGTACTTGCCTGAAATATTCAACCCTTGCCCGCAGCTTGAACATGTCACGTGAATGATCGCTGGTGTAACCGGTAACGGCGGGGCCGACTTGGCGAGTTTCTTTGAACAACGGTTGATTCGCTTGTCCCAATCAAACCGGCCTTTCGTGCAACCTTCGCCCCAGCCTTGGCGCTTGGCTTCCTCGCAAAGCGCTATCGCCTCAGCAAACCCACCATGTTTTTCTCGTATGATGGCAAGTTGTTCGTATCCCGTGTGTGATGGCAGTGCGCCTTCCTTTTTGTAGTCAATCTCAAATGCTACAGCCGCCGTGGGGGCTAACTCGATTTGTTGATTGCAATAGAGAATTGCTTTGTCCAAGGCGTCGGGCTGCTTATCTCGCATACGGTAGTGTGCCTTGATTGATTCCATGAGCGAGAAATGCAGGTCCAGGGTCTTTCTAACATCTTGTTCGGTCATGTATTACGGCCTCCTTCATTTGCGTCCCCGGCAAACTTCCCCCGGAGACCCGAAGTTCCCAACTCCCACGGGTCAAAATCATCTTATGCCTATTCTGGCGGGAACGTCAAGAAGCTCATAGCGAACGCCAGCCACCGGGCCTTGAATCACAAGCGTTATTGGTACAAGCGACACCATGGCCGCTACGGTCACGATTGCGCTTTCTTGGCGAGCGCCGCACGTACTGCTCCAACTCATCGTCGGTCAACTTGCTCAGGTCCTGGGCGGGTGCCATTCCGACACACGGTAATGCAGGGACAGGTAATGCAGGGACTACGGATAGCGAATAAATTTCCCTGAACGTTCCGCGATAAAGGGCACAGACCCGTCTGTGCTCGTACCTCGCTACGCTTGCGTCAGTCCCTTTTTTGCTCTGGGGTGTTGGGGCCAGGCGACACGGATGTATTTGGTCGTGGGACTGTTGGCCCCGCCGTTGGCACGGGCACACCCGGTGGGATTGTCGTTGAAGTCGGCCCGGAGGGCGGCGTTGGGGGGTTGGGCAGGTCCACGGAAGGAATCGGTGGTCGGGGCAGGTTGGGGTTCAGGGTGTCGGTGTTGGGATCTTGGAATTTTTCGGGTATCTCGGCAGTGGGCGGATAGTACTTCCGCAGATCGTCTACCGTGGGGTCTTTCCCGACGATGGCACGGAGGTCGGGCTGGTTGCCGTCGAGGAGCAGCGATTGGGTGAAATGGGCCATGGCCCTATTTCGGTCATATCGCTCATTGAGGTACACAACGCCCATTTCCCGATAGACGCGGGGGGGCTTCCCGAAACGGTTCTCCACGGCCCGCAGGACGGACAGAGCTTCGTCAGTACGCTCCATCTTGGTGAGGCAGTCCACCACATCAAAATAGATTTCCGGGTTGCTTGGGTCCGCATCGGCAATTTCCTTGAACTGTTTCAAAGCATTGGGATAGTCCCCGTCCCGGTAGAAGAGTTTCGCCATGTTACGCCGGGCGAGGGAATACTCAGGAGCGATTTCCAGGGCTTTGAGGTAGTAGGCGGCTCCCTCATCGCGGTAGCCCAGCTCGACGGCGGTGCTGCCGAAGTTGTTGTAGGCATCGGAGTTTTTGCACTTGGGTGAAACGAAGATGACGGCTACTGCTGGGCAGAAACGTGTCCCTAATGATTTCATTTCTGGAAACCCGTTCCCCCTCCCACCCCTCGCCGAGCAACACCGCATCGTCGCCAAATTCGATGAACTCATGGCCCTGTGCGACGCGCTGAAAGAACGCCTCAACGCAGCCCAAGGCACCCAAGTCCATCTGGCCGACGCCATCGTCGCGCAGGCTTTGGCATG
>JAJRPE010000611.1 GCA_024280935.1 Candidatus Hydrogenedentota bacterium | reverse complement strand
GTCCGGTCGAACGTGCCGCGCGATCCTGAGGAACGAAGGTTCGTGCGCTTGGAGAAACAGCACCGTGATATTCTCGAAGTACTTACGCACGAACCCGTCAGGACTCGTTGATACTCGCCTTTTTGGGATCGTGCGGCACGACTGATATTCGTAACCGTCCTTTTAAGCACCACGCATTCAGTACAACGAGGTTTCTAAGTCGGCAAGCGACTGAAAAACCATTACTCGTTCGTTACGGTATCAAAAAACTCCCCTCCCTGGAGGGGGGCTGGGGTGGGTTGTTGGTGGCGTAGTCTGCCTTCCCACACACAAAACGAGAAATAACACGGATGTTATTCAGATTACCCGATTATTGGCCGCGCACCTACCTTATGGTGGGATGTACCGCCTTCATTCTTGTGGTGGTGCTTATGCCCCTTGCGATCCTCTTGTTTCGCAGGATCGGCATGATGGATGCCGTGGCGGACAATAAAATCCATGAGAAGCCCGTTCCCCGTGGCGGCGGCATTATCATTTTCCTGGCTTTTGCGGTTGCCGTGCTCCTGCCGGGCTATCGGAGCGATGGGATGAACGGCATACTCCTGGGCGCCTTTCTCTGCCTCGTCGTGGGCGCGGTTGATGACTATGTGGGGGGAATCCCGGGCTTCTACAAACTCATAACGTTGGTTGTGGCAACCTTTGTCCTCTCTTTCTATGGGGTTCGGATCAACGTCTTCCAGAACGATGTGCTCGACATTGCCCTCACGATTCTATGGATCGTGGGGGTAACGAGCGCCTTCAATGGAACGGACAACATGGACGGCCTCGCATCCGGGCTGTCGGTTATCGTGGCGGGCATGTTCCTGATCATCGCGCTCCAGGCCTATGCCCTGACGAGCACGGAAACAAGTCTTTCCTGGTTCGGCATGTTGGCCGTGGGCCTCATCGGAGCAAACTTGGGTTTCCTCATCTACAACAGCAAGCCCGCCCTCATATTCATGGGCGATTCGGGAAGCTTTTTCCTTGGCTTTACCCTGGCGGCCCTGGGTGTCATGGGCGAATGGACCGAAAACCGGATTATTTCCTGCACCATCCCTGTCCTGATACTGGGTGTGCCGCTTTTCGATTTCGCCTACATTATCATTGCCCGCATCGTCAAAGGCGAAACCCGCACCCTCCGCGACATCATCGACCACTGCGCCCCCGATCACCTGTCACACCGGCTGGTATGGTTTGGCTTCACCCAGCGCCAGGCCGTGTTCTTTATTTACCTGGTTTCGATTACGCTGGGCATCACCGGGATTCTGTTGCGCAACACCTCCAGCCTGGTGGACAGTCAATTGGCCCTGTTTCAGGGATTGGCCATGGTGGCGATTATCATCATTCTTATGGTGCTGGCGGCGCGGCGCCACGAAGCCACGATGGAGAAACACGAGGCTACGGTGGAGAAGCACGAGGAAGCCTTCTCGAACCTCGCCAGAAAGCTGGAAGCCCACGGGATCGAAGCCGACAACCTCGTTGAACTGGTGGACCCAAAGCGGGAAGCAAGTTAGCTTCGGCCTGAAACCTCTAATTTGGACTTCGCCCACAACCCAATTTTTTGATGTGCCGCCAGACACATAATTTTTCCGATAACAGGCCCGTAAGGACCTAAAGGGGGTTGGGCTTTCCAGCCCGACATAAAGAGTGCGCCGGTCATAAACTCCGCCATCGGAACACGTACTCACTTGGGGTGATTTATCGGAATTTGGTTTGGCATATTTATTGATGTAAAACAGGTTTTCTGGTCACTACGTGACCATCACAGGCGAGACGCCCGTGCCACCCTCGCTTCCGCGAATCATGCTTCACTCAACAAGGGATAGGGTGGAACAGCCGTCTCGGCTGTTTTTGTCACACCGCAAGGTGTGATGGCGAAATCACGTTGGAATGGGCAATAAGTGCCAAATCGAATTCCGACGGGAACAGGAAGTCTGATTCCTTGTCTTGGACAATCAACGCATCACCACAAAGCCTGGTGCGATTTCGACACCCGCCGTACGGTTTATGTCGGGCAGGAATGCCCAACCCCCTATGCGTTGTTTCTGGGGGATGGCGGATTACCGAAGATGTGTATGTAAGCGGTATGATGCAGGAGGTCGCTTATACGCATTCATGGACTGCTCGGGGTGCTTCGTCAAACGCAACTCCCAACCTTGTCGAATTCTTAAAGGCATCTACGCAATGAAATCACTCTGTATTTGTTTGTTCTCCCTCGTGGCTTTCACACAAGCCGCTATCGCCGCCGCGCCGCCCAATATCGTCTTTTTCTTCACGGACGACCAGACCGTCAGCACGATTGGCTGTTATGGCAATCCGGTCGTGAAGACGCCCAATATCGACTCCCTTGCAGCCCAGGGTGTGCGGTTTACCAATGCATTCGTCAGCCATCCGATTTGCTGGGTCAGCCGGACCACCATCCTCACCGGGCTGACGGGGCGGAGCTACGGCACGCCCGGTGACCCGGAATTGGCGCGGCCCGACGCGGTGGAGACCTTGTATTCGGACATTCTGCGGGCCAAGGGTTACCGCACAGGTTACTTTGGGAAGTGGCACGCCAAAATGCCCAAGGGATTCAAGCGAGAGGATCACTTTGACGAATTCGAAGCCATCGGGCGAAATCCTTATTACAAAAAACAGCCCGACGGCAGCTTGCGCCATGAGACGGAGGTGATTGTTGATCGCGGCATTGAGTTCCTGAAGAACCAACCGAAGGACAAACCCTTTGCGTTGAATATGTGGTTCAACGCCTGCCATGCGGAGGACAATGACCGCCGCCCCGGTATTGGTCACTTTCCCTGGCCACGGGTGACCGATGGGATGTACGAAGGGCACGAGATGGCCCCGCCCCGGCTGAATGATCCGGCGATTTTCGAGGGGCAGCCCGATTTCCTGAAAACAACGATTAACCGTGAGCGCTACTTCTGGCGGTGGAATACGGCGGCGAAATACCAGACGAATATGCGTTCTTATTACCGCATGGTCAGCGGCATCGATGGAGCCATCGGGCGCTTCATGGAGGCGCTGGAAGAAGCCGGGCTGGCAGACAATACCATCATCGTGTATTCCGCCGACAATGGCTATCATATGGGAAATCGTGGTTTTGCCGGCAAGTGGTCACACTACGAGGAATCCCTTCGCGTACCCCTCATTGTGGCGGACCCGCGCGTGCCCGCCTCGCAACGCGGCAAGGTGAGCGATGCCATGGCCCTCAATCTCGACCTGCCCGCAACCTTCCTGGATTGGGCGGGCGCGAACGTGCCGGAGCGCTACCAGGGCCACAGCTTACAGCCCATCGTAAACGATAAGAAGCCCGCCGACTGGCGCACCGAGACTTTTCACGAGCACTTCGCGGTCCGCACTCGGATTCCCGCCTTTGAAGGATTGCGCAACGAGAACTTCAAATACGTCCGGTACATTGATGAAGGGAATTATGAATTTCTACACGACCTGAAAAACGACCCGGACGAACTGGTTAATCTCGCCGATGACCCGAAACACGCG